>NZ_JBFARL010000073.1:0-35576 GCF_040674655.1 Actinomadura sp. NPDC049753
GCGCCGAGGAACGGCAGCACGATCACGAAGATCGACCATCCGGCCTTGCCCCAGACGTCGCGAGCTCGCCGCTCGACGGGCGCCCGTCGCGGTCGGCGTCGAGGCCCGGCATCGCCTGCGCCGCGGGGATCTCGGCGAGGTCCTCGACATGGTCGATCCGCAGCTCGTGCGGCGCCGCGACCAGCCCGTCGTAGTGGTTGACGGTGAAGTTGCCCAGAGGATGCGCGGCGAGCATCCCGGCGGCGAGCGCGAGAACGATCACGACGTGCCTCCCAGGTCGTCCAGGGCCGCCTTGGCGCGCGGCGCCCACAGCGGTGAGAAGTCCGGATTGCGGCGCAGCGACCCGGCCAGGTCGCGCCGCGCGGCGGCGCGCTCGCCGAGGGCCTTCTCGATGACGCCGAGATGGAACCGGAAGGACGCGCGGCGGTATCCGGTGGCCGTCGCCTGCCGGGCGTAGCGCAGGGCCTCGCCGTCCCGTCCGTTGACGTGCAGCGCCCAGGCCAGGGCGTCGGCCGCGTGCACGCCGCACTGCCGCACGCGCGCGCCCGGGCAGCGGCGCCGGTACTCGGCCCGCGCCGCCCGCAGCGCGTCCCCGGCGTCGCCGTGGTCGCTCTCGGACTGCGCGGTCTCCAGGTCGGCGTCGACGCCGCCGCCCCCGGCGATCCGCGCCCACGCCGTCGCGACCGCGTACTGCCGTTCCGCCTCGTCCCGGCGTCCCGCCGACTCCAGCAGCTCCCCGTACTCGGTGACGTACTGGGGCAGGGGGAGCCGCCTGACGATCCCGGCCCGCTCGGCGAGCGCCCCGGCCGTGTCGCCCCGCGCGGCCCTGACGCGGGCCTCGCCGTCCAGGGCGGGCAGGTGGCCGGGGGACAGGCGCAGCGCCTCGGCGTACTCGCGCCGCGCCCGGCCGAGGTCCCCGTCGTTCCAGGCCAGCTCGCCGAGCTGCACCGCGATGTAGGCCAGGTCGCCGCGGTCGGTGGCGGAGGCCCGCGCGAGCCCCAGCACCCGGCGCGCCTCCGCGACCTCCCCGCGCAGCTCCCGCACGTACGCGAGCCGGGTGAAGATCGGGACCCCTGGACGGACGGCGTCCGCCCGCCGCGCGGCGGCCAGGGCCTCGTCGTAGCGGCCGAGCTCCACCAGCGCGTCCACCCGGACGGCGGCGGCCCGCTGCGCGTAGGGGTTCGCCTTGAGCGCCCGGTCCGCGTACCGCAGCGCCCCGTGGAAGTCGTGGCGCGCCGCCGCGAGCGCGCCGAGCCCGGCCAGCGCGCCGTCGTTCCCGGTCGCCTCCTGGAGGGAGCGGTGGAGCACCCCTTCCGCCTTCGGGTAGTACGCCGGGTCGGCGGTCACCCGGGCCTGCTCCACGTACGCGATTCCTAGGGACGCCCATCCGGCGGCGTCATGGGGCTGCTCACGCAGCCTCTTCTGCAGGCCGGGGATGCCCGGGGCGGGGGCCCCGGCCGGGGCCCCCGCGGCGCGCTCCCCGGACGGGCGGCCGAACGCGACCGCCGATCCGAGGGTGAGCGCCGCGACGAGCCCCGCCACCGAGGCACCGGTGAGGAGGGGACGCATCAGCTCTCGTGCCGTCCCGCCGAGGGACGGCGGCGCCGCAGCCACAGGAGCCCGCCGGTCAGCACGAACGCCCCCGCGCCCGCCACCGCCGCGACCGGCGCCGGCGAAATCGCTCCGCCCTCGCCGCCCGAGGTGCTCTCGGTGGCGCCCGCGTTGAGGAAGTTCACCTTCCCGCCGTCGCGCTCGCCCGCGGCGCCCGCGGCCTTCGCCTGAGGCTTCTTCGCACCGCGCACGTCCGACCCCGAGTGAGGCTGCGCCACGTACGGGAAGCTCGGGCCGAACCCGGCGTCGTTGGCGTTCACGGCGTCCCCGAGGTCGTTCTTCTTGCCGAGCAGCTCGCCCTCGACGGCCTGCAGTTCGATGTCGACGACGTCGTCGGTGAGCCGCCGCCCGTTCGGGAAGCCCGCCTTGTCGCCGCCGAGCACCCCCAGCCGGTCCGGCTTCGCGGCCGGCCTGACCGAGGTGTTCAGCCGCAGCAGCTCCGCCGGCCGCACGCGCGCCGGCTGGTTCAGCCCCGGCACCCCGGTGAGGAACGCCTGGACAAGGTCCTTGCGCGGCCCGGGCGGCGCCGGGATCTTGTAGATCTTCTCGATGAGCTTCGGCAGCTCGGGGTCGGTGACGAACCCGGCGAACTGTGCGTCCTGCCACGGGGTGGACGCGTTGAAGGTGTCCTTCTTCCCGCGCGGGACGACCACCTCGTTCACCAGCGGGCTCCCGAGCCGCGACACCTGCGCGTACGCGCCGGACGCGGTGAGCCGCGACACGGTCGAGTTCACCCCGATCACCGGGTCGTGCCCCGTGACGAGGTGGCGCGTCGGGATCTGGAGCGCGACCGTGTTGACGTTGTATCCGCTCAGCGTGTCGTTCCCGACCTCCTTCAGGTTCGCCCCGTACAGAAGGTCGAACACCCGCAGGTCGAGGAAGAACGGGTCGTCGGCCTGCCCGGCGAACGAGGTCGTTCCGTCGCCGAGCGGCCTGACCGCCTGGGCGCGCAACTTCGCGTAGTCCGGCATGGACGCCTTGCCCACGTTGGACGGTGCGACGGGCGCGTTCTCGGCGAGCGTGTGCGTGCTCCGGACCTGGCCGTCGACCCGCCGGACCAGCGTCAGGTCGTAGGTCTGCGTGAAGTTGAGGTCGGGGTCGTCCAGGCTCGTCACCGGTCCGGTGTTGTAGAGGAAGGTGTTCGCGTTCTTCAGCCGGTCGTGGAAGCGGAACCGGTAGGTGAGGTCGGGCAGCGAGTCGCCGTCGTTGTCGACGTTCAGGTCGTACCTGGCGTCCCGCGCGAACTTGAAGAAGTTCGGCCCGCCCGCGGGGTCCTGGAACGGGATGAAGTTCGCGATCAGCGTGGTGGTGTCCGGCCTGTCCGGACTGACGAACGCGTACACGTCGGTGTTGTCGTACTGCGGCTGCCCCGAGATGAGCGGGGCCTCGCGGTGGCTGGACGCGGTGCCCTGCCTCGGCGCGAGTCCGGCGAACCCGCCCGCGCACAGCAGGCCCGCGGCGGCGGCCATCGCGACGACCCGCGCCCTGGACGTTCCCCCGGCTGGATGGAGTGTCGGCATCGTGGAAACCTCGCCGGTCCCCGGGTGCCCGCCGCGGCGGCGCCTTCCGTGGCGCTGGGCTACGTTGCCGCGGCGCCGGGTCGACCGGTCTCTTCGCCATGCCCGCGGGTACTTCGCTGCCGCCGCCGGATCTGATTGGTCGGGCCGGGCCGCTGGCCGGATACGGCCACCCCCCGGCCGCCTCCGCTTGACAAATGAGTGAGCGCTCACTCAGAATCGGAGCCATGGCACCCGACGAGGAGGCACGGATGTATCCCGAGCTCAACGGCATGGTCGCGGTCGTCACCGGCGGCTCGCGCGGCATCGGCGCCGCCACGGCACGCGCGTTCGCCGCCGAGGGCGCCAGGGTCGCGGTCCTCGGCCGCGACCGGGCGGCGCTCGACCGGGTGGCCGGGGAGACCGGCGGGATCGGCGTCGTGGCCGACGTCACCGACCTGGCCGCCGTCGAGTCGGCGCGCCTGCGGATCGAGGACGAGCTCGGCCCGGCCGGCGTCCTGTGCGCCTTCGCCGGCGGCGGCATCGCGCGCCCGGGTCCGACCGCGGCCATGACCGAGCAGGAGTGGCGGTCGGTCCTGGACGGGAACCTCACCGCGACCTTCCTCACGCTGAAGGCGTTCCTGCCGGGCATGCAGGAGCGGAAGGCGGGTTCGATCATCACGATGTCGTCGTCGGCCGGGCGGCTGCCGACGAACCTGCCGGGCGGCGGCGGCCGCGAACTGGGCAACCCGTGGGGCGCCCCCGTCGCCTACGAGGCCGCCAAGGCCGGCGTCCAGGCCCTCACCCGCCACGCCGCCGCCGAAGCCGGACAGGACGGTGTCCGCGTCAACTGCGTCGCCCCCGGAACGATCCGCACCGAGCGCACCGCGCGGTTCATGCCCGAGGAGACCCAGGCCGCCGTGGCCGCCTCCCACCCGCTCGCCCGCCTCGGCGAGCCGGGCGACGTGGCGGCCGCCGCGCTCTTCCTGGCCTCGTCCCAGTCCGCCTGGCTGACGGGCCTCACCCTCGACGTCACCGGCGGCCGCGTCATGCTCTGACCTGCGGGACGCGGAAGGGCCCTCGCCACCGCGGCGAGGGCCCTTCCGCGTTCCGTGCGGGGCTACGCGACGATGAGCAGCGGGTTCTGGAGCAGCTCGGCGAGGCGGGCCAGGAACTTCGCGGCCGTCGCGCCGTCGGTGGCGCGGTGGTCGACCGACAGGGTGACCGTCATGCGCTTGCCGGGGACGACCTGGCCGTCGCGGACGACGGGTTCGTCGCGGACGGCGCCCACCGCGAGGATGGCGGCCTCCGGCGGGTTGATCACCGCGGAGAACGAGTCCACGCCGAACATGCCGAGGTTGCTGACGCTGAACGTGCCGCCGCTCATCTCCCGGGCGGACAGCTTGCCGTCGCGGGCCTTGGCGGCGAGCTCGCGGGTCTCCCGGCCGATCTGCGAGACGCTCATGCGGTCGGCGTCGCGGACGACCGGCACGACCAGGCCGTCCTCGACGGCCACCGCCACGCCGACGTGCACCCGCTTGTGGAAGAGCAGGTTCTCCTCGGTGTAGGAGACGTTCACCGCCGGGTGCTCGCGCAGGGCCGTCGCCACGGCCTTCACGACCAGGTCGTTCACGCTGACCTTCGCCGGGGCGAGCGCCTCGTTGAGCGTCGCGCGGAACGCCAGCAGGGCCTCGGCGTCCACCTCGCGGTTGAGGTAGAAGTGCGGCGCCTCGCGCTTGCTCTCGGTCAGCCGCCTGGCCGCGACCTTGCGGAAGCGGTTCAGCGGGACGGCCTCCACGTCCGGGTCGTCGGCCCGGGCCTGGACGGCGGGCGCCGACGGCGCGGGTGCCGCGGCGGCCTGGGCGGCGGCGGCCGGAGCGGGCGCCGCCGGACCGGCGGAGCGCACGGCGGCCTCGATGTCGGCGCGGACGATGCGTCCGCCCGGGCCGGAACCGGTGAGCGTGGCCAGGTCGATGCCGTGGTCGCGGGCCAGCCGGCGCGCCAGCGGCGACGACGGCGGGCGGGAGGCGGCCGCGCGTCCGTTGGCCCGCGGCGGGGCGGCCGCGGCGGCCGGAACCGCCGCCGGCTCGGGCGCCGCCTCCGCGGCGGGCGCCCGCTCCGGCTCGGCGGCGGGCCGCGCCGCGGCGGCCGGCGCGGGCTCGGGACGGGCGCCGCCGGCGGGGACGATCACCGCGATCGGGGCGCCGATCGCGGCGGTCTCGCCCTCGGCGACGAGGATCTTCTCCAGCACGCCGGCCTCGTAGGCCTCGTACTCCATGACCGCCTTGTCGGTCTCGATGTCGACGATGACGTCGCCCACCGCGACCTCGTCTCCCGGCTGCTTCTGCCAGGAGCTGATGACGCCCTCCTCCATCGTGTCGGAGAGGCGGGGCATGAGGATCTCGGTCATCGCGCGGGCTCCAGAGCGGGTCGCGGGGACGTGGCGTCCGTCCCCGGCGTGGTGCGGCCGGTCGCGCGGAGCGTGGCGCGCACGGCGGTCAGCAGGGACTCGGCGGACGGCAGCGCCGCCGTCTCCAGGGACTTGGCGTAGGGGAGGGGCACCTCGGCCATCGCCACGCGCCGGACGGGGGCGTCCAGCCAGTCGAACGCGCCCTCCTGGATCGTCGCGGCGATCTCGGCGCCGATCCCGTAGGTCAGCCAGTCGTCCTCGGCCACGACGGCGCAGCCGGTCCTGCGGACGGAGTCGACGACCGTCTGCCGGTCGAGCGGGCGCAGGCTGCGCAGGTCCACGACCTCGGCGGAGATCCCCTCGGCGGCGAGGGTCTCGGCCACCTCCGAGGCCACGCGGGCCATCCGCGAGTAGCCGATGATCGTGATGTCGGTGCCCGGACGGGTCACCGCGGCGCGGCCGATCTCGGCGGGCTCGACGTCCTCGACCGCGGCGGGCAGCTCGCCCTTGGTGTTGTAGAGGGCGAGGTTCTCCAGGAACAGCACCGGGTCGTCGTCGCGGATCGCGGCCTTCAGCATCGCCGACGCCTCGGCGGGCGTGCTCGGCGCGAGGACCTTCAGGCCGGGGATGAACGAGTAGAACAGCTCGACGTTCTGCGAGTGGGTGGCGCCGAGCTGCTGCCCGCCGCCGCCCGGCGTGCGGATCACCATCGGCACGCTGGCCTGCCCGCCGAACATGCCGTAGATCTTCGCGGCGTGGTTGACGATCTGGTCCAGGGCCAGCAGCGAGAAGTTGATCGTCATGATCTCGACGACGGGGCGCAGGCCGAGCATCGCGGCGCCGATCGCGGCGCCGACGAAGCCCTCCTCGGCGATCGGGGTGTCGCGCACGCGGCGCGGCCCGAACTCCTTGAGCAGCCCTTCGGTGATCTTGTAGGAGCCCTCGAAGAGCCCGATCTCCTCGCCCATCAGGAAGACGTTCTCGTCGCGGAGCATCTCGGCGCGGAGCGTGTCCCGGAGGGCCTGGCGGTAGGTCACGGTTGCCATGGGTGCCTCTCAGGAACCGAAGACGGGGTCGGCGGGGAGCCGGCGCAGCTCGCCCGGGACCGGGGTGGCGTAGGTGTAGTCGAACAGCGTGGAGACCTCGGGCGCGGGGCTCTCGTCGGCGAACGCGGCGGCGGCGTCGACCTCCGCGGTCACCTCGGCGTCGAGCCGGTCGCGGTCGTCGGCGGACAGGATCCCGGCCTCCTCCAGCTCCAGCGCCATGCGGGCCAGGGGGTCGGCGGCCTTCAGGGCCTCCTTCTCCTCCTTGGACCGGTAGCGGGCCGGGTCGACGACCGAGTGGCCCTTCAGCCGGGGGCTGACGGTCTCCAGCAGGTAGGGCTTGCTCTCGGCGCGGGCGCGCTCGACGGCGGTGCGCGCGGCGTCGCGCACAGCGATCACGTCGGTGCCGTCCACCCGCAGGCTCTCCGTGCGGTACGCGGCGCCGCGCCGGTACAGCTCCGGCTCGGCCGCAGAGCTCTCCACGGTGGTGCCCATCCCGAGACCGTTGTTGATCACGACGAAGACGACGGGGAGGTTCCAGAGGGCGGCGATGTTGAGCGACTCGTGGAACGCTCCGATCGCGGTCGTCCCGTCGCCCATCTGGCACATGACGACCTCGTCGCCGCCCTTGTAGGAGACGGCGAGCGCCGCGCCGGCCGCGAGGGGGACCTGCCCGCCGACGATCCCGTACCCGCCGAGCAGCCGGGCCTCGGCGTCGAACAGGTGCATCGACCCGCCCCAGCCCTTGGACACGCCCGTGGACCGCCCGTACAGCTCGGCCATGACGCGGTCCGCGCCGATGCCCTTGGCGAGGGCATAGCCGTGCTCGCGGTAGTTGGTGAACAGGTAGTCGGTGGGGCGCAGCGCGGCCATCAGCCCGACGACCGTGGCCTCCTCGCCGAGGTTCAGGTGGCAGTAGCCGCCGATCTTGGCCTCGGTGTAGGCGCGGGCGGCCCGCTCCTCGAACCGCCTGATCAGCAGCATCTGCCGGTAGTAGCCGACGAGCGTGCCGGCGTCGGCCGCCGGGGGCGCCGCGTCCGGCGCCGCCGCGTCGGTCTTCGGCTCGGGAGCCTGGGCGCCGCGCGCCCTCCGGCTCCGCGCCGGTGCGGCCTGGACGGTGTCAGCCATCGGCGACCCTTCCTCTGTCCGGGGCAGCGCCGTAGGATCGCCACGACACTCCCGATCATCATTGATCTATGATCGATCATATTGTATCTCGCACGACCCGCCCACCCGTCAAGAGGCACTTACCGGCCGTGGCGCTACGATCCAGTTTCGTGAAGACCTCCGACCAGCTGCTCCGCACCGGGCTCGCCGACCAGATCCGCGAGTTCATCGTGGAGGGCATCAGCTCCGGGCGGTGGGAGCCGGGGGAACGCGTCGTCGAGCGACGCATCGCCGCCGAGCTGGGCGTGAGCCAGGGGCCGGTCCGCGAGGCGCTGCGCCAGCTGGAGGCGCAGCGGCTGATCGAGACGCTGCCGAACCGGGGCGCCCGGGTCCGCGACTTCACCGAACGGGACCTGGCCGAGATCTTCCCCGTCCGCGCGGGCCTGGAGCGGACGGCCGTGGAGCTGGCGCTGCCCCGGCTCGCCGACTGCCTGGACGCGCTGGAGGAGCACAACCGCCGCCTCGGCGAGGCCGCCCGGGACGGCGACCTGCACGAGCAGATGCACCTCAGCATCGCCTTCCACCGCGAGATCGTCGAGTCGGCCGGCAACCGGCTGCTCGTCTCGGTGTGGGAGGGGCTCGGCATCGAGCTGTGGACGACCCTCTCCCTGCGCCTGCACCAGACGGAGATCTACTCCAAGTCGGCCGAGCACGCCGAGCTGATCGAGGCGTTCCGCCGCGCCGATCCGGCCGCGCCGCAGCTTCTGCACGACCATGTCATGAACTACGCCCCGTAGCCCCGCCTTCGGCGAGGCTTCCTAGCGGGCCTTCTCGCGGTAGGCCGCGCTGAGCTGGGACTCCGCGTCGTCGAGGTAGGAGCGCAGCTCCCTCTCGGCCTCCGCGAAGTCGCCCCGCGCGAGCAGGTCGTGGATCCGCCGGTTGCGGGCCAGATAGGGCTCGTGGAACTCGCGCGGCGAGCCCATCTCGTGGAAGACCAGGCGCATCTCGGCCAGCAGGTGCCGGATCATCTCGTCGACCCGGGGGCTGCCCACCAGTCCGGCGATGGCCTTGTGGAAGCGGATGTCGGCGGTGCCGACGTCCGGCCAGCTCCCGTTGGCGGCGGCGCGCTCGCCGTCCTGGACCGCCGCCTCCACCCGGTCGAGCGCCTCGGGTGGGGCCTGTGGCGCGCACCGCACGCCCTCGCACTCCAGGATCCGCCGCACCCGGTAGAGGTCGGCGAGGCCGTCGGCGGTGACCCGGCCGACGAACACGCCCCGGTTGAACTCGTGGACGAGCAGCCGCTCCTTGACGAGCAGACGGAACGCCTCGCGCACGGTGTTGCGCGAGACCTTCAGGGCGTCGGCCAGCTCCTCCTCACGGACGCGCTCGCCCGGGGCGAGCCGCCCGTCGGTGATCTGCTCGCGCAGCAGGTCGGCGATCCGCCCCGCGGTGCTGGTCCTGTCCAGGTCGTGCCGGGCGGCCGCGATGTCGGCCAGCCAGGAGCCCTGCGCCGGCACGGGCATCGGCCACCTTCCGGGGGGTAGGCGCGGGGGGCGCGCGAACGTTCTGGGGCGGCCAGCCTATCCCCGGGGACGGAGAAATGCATCAACAGGTCTCTTGATGGATTGTTGAACAATCCCTACCCTTGCGGAAAGTCGAACCCCCTGGAAGGGCCCCGCCATGACGGACCCAGCGACCCTCGACACGACGACGGAACCGACCGCCCGCTCCCGCCGCGCCGCGCTCACCGGCGCCATGTTCCTGATGGCCACCAGCGCCATCGGGCCCGGCTTCATCACCCAGACCACCGTGTTCACCGCCGAGCTCGGCGCCGCGTTCGCGTTCGCGATCCTGGTGTCGGTGCTGGTGGACGTCGCGATCCAGCTCAACGTGTGGCGCGTCGTCGGCGTCTCGGGGATGCGCGCCCAGGAACTCGGCAACCGCGTCCTGCCCGGCGCCGGGTACGGCCTCGCCGCCCTCGACGTGTTCGGCGGCCTGGTGTTCAACATCGGCAACGTCGCCGGCACCGCGCTCGGGCTGAACGCGCTGCTCGGCCTCGACGTCAAGATCGGTGGCGCGCTGTCCGCGCTGGCCGCCATCGCGATCTTCCTGGTCCGGCGGGCCGGCGTCGCGATGGACCGGATCGTCGTCGTGCTCGGCGGCGTGATGATCCTGCTGACCCTGTACGTCGCCTTCGTCTCCGACCCGCCCCTCGGGGACGCGCTCCAGCAGAGCGTCGCGCCGGAGACCGTCGACTTCCTGGTCATCACCACGCTCATCGGCGGGACGGTCGGCGGCTACATCACCTACGCGGGCGCGCACCGCATGATCGAGTCCGGGGTGACCGGGCCCGGCAACGTCAGGGAGATCAACCGCAGCGCCGTCACCGGGATCCTCGTCACCGGCCTCATGCGCGTGCTGCTGTTCCTCGCCGTCCTCGGCGTCGTCGCCGGCGGGGTGACCCTCGCCAAGGAGAACGCCCCCGCCTCGGCCTTCGAGCACGCGGCGGGCGAGGCCGGGCTGCGCGTCTTCGGACTGATCATGTGGTCGGCCGCGATCACCTCCGTCATCGGCGCGAGCTACACCTCGGTGTCGTTCCTCGTCTCGTTCTCCTCCTTCGTCGAGCGGTACCGCAACCGGCTGGTCGTCGCGTTCATCCTCGTCTCCGCCGCCATCTACCTCGCCATCGGCACCGCCCCGGCGAAGCTTCTCGTCCTCGCGGGCGCGCTGAACGGGCTGATCCTGCCCTTCGGCCTCGCCGTGCTGCTGTGGGCGGCCGCCCGCCGCCGCGACCTGCTCGGCGGCCACCGGTACCCGGTCTGGCTCCTCGTCCTCGGCGTCGCGGCCTGGGTGCTGTCGCTCTACCTGGGGTGGAACAGCCTGTCCGGGCTCGACGACCTCTGGAAGTGAGGGCGGGGTGCGGATCCTCCCGAGCGGCGACGCGGCGCTGCTGGTCGAACTGCCGGACCTGCCGGAGATGCTCGCCCTGTACGCGGCGCTCGCGGCGTCCCCGCCGCCCGGCGTCGCCGACCTCGTGCCGGCCGCCCGCACCCTGACCCTGCTGCTCCGTCCCACCGCCGACCCGGCCGCGGTCGCCGCCGCGGTGCGCGCCGCCCGGCCGGGCACGGCGGACGGCGCCGCCGGCGAGGCCGAGATCCCCGTCGTCTACGACGGCGACGACCTCGCCGAGGTCGCCCGCCTCACCCGGCTCACCCCGGACGAGGTCGTCGCCGCGCACACCGGGACCCCGTGGCGGGTCGCGTTCACCGGGTTCGCGCCCGGATTCGGCTACCTGGAGGGCGGCGACCCGCGGCTGGACGTCCCGCGCCGCGCCACGCCCCGCGTCCGCGTCCCGGCGGGCGCGGTCGGCCTGGCCGGGCGCTTCAGCGGCGTCTACCCGGTCGAGTCCCCGGGCGGCTGGCGGCTCATCGGACGCACGGAGGCCGTCCTATGGGACCTCGAACGCGACCCTCCCGCCCTCCTGCGCCCGGGGACGCGGGTCCGCTTCGTCCGGAGGAAATCATGAAGCCCCGGCGGGAACCATGAAGCGCGCTCTGGACGTTCTCCGCACAGGACCCCTGGCGACAGTCCAGGACCTGGGCCGCTCGGGTCACGCGGCGCTCGGCGTGGGGGTGTCGGGCGCCGCGGACCCGGGCTCGTTCCGCCTCGCCAACCGGCTGCTCGGCAACCCCGAGGAGGAGGCCGCGGTCGAGGTCACCTTCGGCGGCCTGCACGTGCGCTGCCGCGGCGGAGTGTTCGCCGCGGTGACGGGCGCGCCCGCCCCGCTGCTGGTGGACGGCCGCCCCGAGGCCCCCTACTCGGTCTTCCACGTCCCGGACGGCGCCGAACTGCGGATGGGCGTTCCCGCCTCCGGGCTGCGCAGCTACCTGGCCGTGCGCGGCGGTGTCGCCGTCCCGCCCGTCCTCGGGTCCCGCTCCACCGACACGCTCTCCGGCCTCGGCCCCGCCCCGCTCAAGCCCGGCGACCTGCTCCCCGTCGGCCCGCCGCCCGCCGCAGCGCCCCTCCTGGACGCCGCGCCCGTCGAGCCGCCGCGCGGCGGCGACATCGAGCTGCGGGCGATGCCCGGCCCGCGCCACGACTGGTTCGCCCCCGGCGCGCTGGAGGCCCTCTTCTCCGCCGCCTACACGGTGACCAGCGAGATCGACCGCGTCGGCATGCGCCTGGACGGGCCGGAGCTGGAGCACGCCGGGCGCGGCGAGCTGCCCAGCGAGGGGACGGTCACCGGGGCGCTGCAGGTCCCGCCGTCCGGGCGGCCGGTACTGTTCCTCGCCGACCACCCGCTCACCGGCGGCTACCCCGTGATCGCGGTGGTCGCCTCCGCCGACGTCGGCCGCGCCGCCCAGGCCCGTCCCGGCCAGCGGCTCCGGTTCCGGCCGCACCCCGCACCGAACCTCCGGGAGGAAACATGACCGCACCCCTCGACCCGGGCGCGCTCACGCCGGACCAGGCGAGGGCCCTGTTCCGCGCCGGCCTGCGCGTTCCCACGTCCGGCTGGTGCGCCGGCTGGACGCAGGCGAACCTCATCGCCGTGCCGCGCGAGTACGCCTTCGACCTGCTGCTGTTCGCGCAGCGCAACCCCAAGCCGTGCCCCGTCCTGGACGTGACCGAGCCCGGCGAGACCTCCTCCCCCCTGTTCGCCGGGGA
This sequence comes from Actinomadura sp. NPDC049753, assembly GCF_040674655.1. Classification (NCBI taxonomy): domain Bacteria; kingdom Bacillati; phylum Actinomycetota; class Actinomycetes; order Streptosporangiales; family Thermomonosporaceae; genus Actinomadura; species Actinomadura sp. NPDC049753. The sequence goes on from NZ_JBFARL010000073.1 coordinate 12,333, forward strand.
CCTGCGCACCGACCTGCCCGGCTACGTCGTCTACGAGCACGGAGTGCCGGTCGCCGAGACGAGCGACGTGACCGCCTACTGGCGCGAGGACCTCGTCTCGTTCCTCATCGGGTGCAGCTTCACGTTCGAGGACGCGCTCCGCGAGGCCGGCGTGCCCGTCCGGCACATCGAGCAGAACAGCAACGTCCCGATGTACCGGACGAACCGGATGTGCCGCCGCGCCGGCGCGTTCGGCGGCCCGCTCGTCGTCTCCATGCGCCCCGTCCCCGCCGCGCAGGTGGCCGACGCCGTGCGCGTGACCTCCCGGTACCCCTCCGTCCACGGCGCGCCCGTGCACGTCGGCGACCCCGTCGAACTCGGCATCGACGACCTGTCCGCGCCGGACTTCGGCGACCCGGTCGAGATCCGCGTGGACGAGATCCCGGTGTTCTGGGCCTGCGGCGTGACCCCGCAGGCGGCGGTGACGGCCTCCCGCCCCAAGCTCGCCATCGGGCACGCCCCCGGCCACATGGCGATCACCGACGCCCGCGACAGCCGGTACCTCGTTCCCTGAGTCCGGCATAGGCTTCGTCCATGCCCGAGATCATCGCCCCGGGCGAACGCCTCGGGGGGCGCTACCGCATCGAGCGGCCTCTCGGCGCCGGCGGCATGGCGACCGTCTGGCGCGCGGTCGACACCGTCCTCGACCGCCCCGTCGCGGTCAAGGTCCCCAAGGACGGCGGGCCCGAGGAGTTCTCGCGGCGCCTGCGCCGGGAGGCGCAGGCCGCCGCGGCCCTGACCCACCCGGGCGTCACCGGCGTGTACGACTACGGCGAGCACCGCGTCGGCTCGGAGGCGGCCCCGTGGCGCGAGTCGCGCCGGATCCCGTACGTGGTCATGGAGCTGCTGGACGGAGAGAGCCTGGCCGTGCGCCTGTCGCGCGGCCCGCTGCCCTGGCGGGAGGCGGCCGGGATCTGCGCCCGGGTCGCCGACGCCCTGGCCGCCGCCCATGACGCCGGCATCGTGCACCGCGACATCAAGCCCGGCAACGTCTACCTCACCCCGGTCGAGGTGAAGGTCCTCGACTTCGGCATCGCGTTCACCGGCACGGCGGGCGGACCGGTGATGGGCACGCCCGCCTACATGGCGCCCGAACTGGTGAGCGGGGCGTCCCCGACCCCGGCGGCCGACGTCTACTCCCTGGGCGTCGTCCTGCACGAGTGCCTGACCGGCGCGCCGCCCACGCCCTCGTCCGCCTTCCGGAAGGGCACACCGGACGAGGTCGCCGCCCTCTGCCACGGCTGCCTGTCCCCGGACCCCGGTGCGCGCCCCACCGCCGCCGAAGCGGCCCGCGTCCTGGCCGGCGCCTCGGGCGTCCAGCTCCAGGTGCCCGGCGCCGCCGCCCCCGCCGGCCTTCCGCCGCCGGACCGGCCGCGGAACCCGACCCGCGTCCTGGACGACCCCGGACCGTCCCGGCGAGGGCCCGGGCGGCGCCCGCTGCTGGTCGCCGGGGTCGCGGCCGGGGCGCTGACCGCGCTGGCCGCGCTGCTGGCCGCCCTGGCGCCCGGCTCCTCCGACCGGGCGGGCGCGAGACCGCCGTCGACGCCCCCGGCGGGCCGGACGACGGCCGCGGCGACCGCGTGCTCGGTGTCCTACCGCGTCGACGGGACGTGGCCGCGGGGCTTCCAGGCGACCGTCCGCATCACCAACCTCGGAGACGGCGCGATCGACGGCTGGACCCTGGGCTTCGCCTTCCCGGACGGCCAGTCGATCACCCAGCTGTGGAACGGCAGCAGGTCGCAGGACGGTACGTCCGTCACGGTGACGGCGGCGGAGTGGAACCGGTCGATCCCGCCGCACGGGACGGCCGAGTTCGGGTTCCTCGGGAGCCAGGACGGCGCCAACGGGGCGCCCTCGCGGTTCACGCTGAACGGCGTGGAGTGCCGTCGCTGAGCAGTGTTCATTGCATTTATCTCCTCCTTCGGGCCTGGCGGCCCTCCATCGTCGACAAACGCGGCGATCGCTGGCATCGCTCCGTCTCGCCTGGCGGCTCGCTGCGCGATCAGGTTCTCGCTCCGCTCGGACCTGCCTTCGGACGCGATCGCCCTCAGCGTATGGGAGCGCTCCCAGGTCGTCGGCGCAGGTCAGTGGGCTCGTAGCCGAATTGATGTCGGTCGTCCTATTGTGCCGCGGCCGAGCGAGGGCTTAGCATCCCGGCAATCGAAGCGCTTCGACAGGCGCTCGGTCCCACCCCGGAGGAAGACCCATGATCAAGGCAGGCAGGAGCGCGGCGGTGCTCGCCGCCCTTGCCGCGGCGGCGCTGTCGCTCACCGCGTGCGGCGGCGACGACGGCGGCTCCGGCGGCAAGGAGCTGAAGCTCTGGCACTACGAGGCCCCGGACAGCGCCATGGGCAAGGCGTGGGACGAGGCGGTCAAGGAGTTCGAGGCCACCCACCCGGGCGTCAAGGTGAAGTTCGAGGAGAAGGGCTTCGAGCAGATCCAGAAGACCGCGCCCATGGTGCTGAACTCCAAGGACGCCCCGGACGTCATGGAGTACAACAAGGGCAACGCGACCGCCGGCCTGCTCTCCAGGCAGGGCCTGCTCACCGATCTCACCCCCGAGGTCACCAAGCGGGGCTGGGACAAGCTGATCAGCCCGAACGTCCAGGTCACCGCCAAGTACGACGCCAAGGGCACGATGGGCGGCGACAAATGGTACGGCGTTCCGGACTATGCGGAGTACCTGCAGGTCTACTACAACAAGGATCTGTTCAAGAAGAACGACGTCGAGATCCCGACGACGTTCGCCGAGCTGACCGCCGCGATGGACAAGTTCGTCGCGAAGGGCGTCACGCCGATGACCAACGCGGGCGCCGAGTACATGGCGCACCAGTTCGTCTACCAGCTCGCCCTGGACAAGGCCGACCGCGCCTGGGTGGACGCCTTCCAGCGCTACACCGGCAAGACGAACTTCAACGACGCCGCCTGGACCTACGGGGCGACCACCTTCGCCGACTGGGTGAAGAAGGGCTACGTCGCCAAGAACTCCGTCAGCCTCAAGGCGGAGGACGCGGGCGTCGCGTTCATGAGCGGCAAGTTCCCCATGATGTTCTCCGGGAGCTGGTGGTTCGGCCGGGTCGCCGCTGAGGCGAAGTTCGACTGGGAGACCGCCGTCTGGCCCGGCGCCAAGATGACGCTCGGCTCGGGCGGCAACCTCTGGGTCGTCCCCAAGGGGTCGGAGAACAAGCAGCTCGCCTACGACTTCATCGACATCACGATGAAGAAGCAGGCGCAGACCACCCTCGGCAACGCGGGCGGCGTGCCGGTCGCGGCGGACCCGGCCGCCATCACCGACGCCAAGGCCAAGAAGCTCATCGCCGACTTCGACGGGCTTTCCCGCTCCGACGGGCTCGCCTACTACCCGGACTGGCCGGTCGCCGGCTTCTACGACGCCTGGGTGGCGCAGACGCAGAAGCTCATGAACGGCACGGCGCCGGGCGAGGTCCTCGGCGGCATCCAGAAGACCTACGACGGCGGCCTGCCGAAGTGACGACGCCAGGCCGCGGCCGGTCGCGGGAGCAGTGGGGCTACCTGCCCTACCTGCTCCCCGGCCTGCTGCTGTTCACCGCCGTCATCGGGGTGCCGTTCCTGATGAACATCGGGACGAGCTTCACCGAGTGGACGGGCGTCGGCACCCCGGAGTGGATCGGGCTCGGCAACTACCGCGAGCTCGTGGAGGACGGGGAGTTCTGGGCCTCGTTCCGGCACAACGTCCTGATCATCGTCGGGATGGCGATCGTCCCGACGCTGATCGGCCTGGTGCTGGCGGCGGCCCTGACCGACCTGGTCGACCGGCACTTCGGGCCGCGCACCGCGAGCGTCCTGCGCGCCTGCGTCTACCTGCCGCAAGTGCTGCCGGTCGTCATCGCGGGCGTGGTGTGGAGCTGGCTGCTGGCCCCGGAGAACGGCGCGGTCAACGCGCTCCTGGACGCCGTGGGCCTCGGCTCCCTCGCGCACGACTGGCTCGGCGACCCGGCCACCGCGCTGTGGAGCGTCGTCGGCGTCATGGTCTGGATGCAGATCGGTTTCCCGCTGGTGATCTTCATGTCGGGACTGCAGCGGGTGGACCCCTCGCTGTACGAGGCGGCCGAGATCGACGGCGCCTCGTGGGGCCGCCGGTTCCGGCACATCACGGTCCCGCAGATCCGGCCGGAGATCTTCGTCGTGCTGCTGTGGACGACGATCGCCGCGCTGAAGGCCTTCCCGCAGATCTTCGTGCTGACCAAGGGCGGCCCGGGCGGGGCGACGAACGTGCCGTCCTACTACTCCTGGGTCAACTTCTTCGAGAAGTCCGACGTCGGCTACGGCTCGGCGATCGCGACCGTGCTGACGCTGGTCATCGTCGCGCTGACCGTCGTCTTCCTGCGCCTGCAGGGCCGTGACCTGGGGGAGGGGCGATGACCGCGACGCTGACGGGGAAGACGGGCGCGCCGCCGCGCGACCGCCGGGGCGCGCCCCGCCGGGCCCGCCGCCGCGGCCCGTCCGCCTACGCGGTGCTGGTGGCGCTGGTCGCGCTCGCGGGCGTGATGCTGATCCCGTTCGTCGTGGTGGTCTTCAACGCGCTGAAGACGCCGCAGGAGTACTCCTCGGGCGGCCCGCTGTCGCCCCCCGACGGGTTCCACCTGGACGGGGTGCGGCAGTTCTGGGAGCGCGTCGACTTCGGGCACGTCCTGCTGAACAGCGCGGTCATCAGCGGCTCCGTCGCCGTCCTCGCCGTGCTGCTGTCGGTGCTCAACGCCTACGCGCTCGGCATCGGCCGGATCAAGGGGCGGATGTGGGTGCTCGCCCTGCTGCTGCTGGCCAACACGCTGCCGCAGGAGGCGCTCGTCTACCCGCTGTACTACATGTCGAAGCAGGTCGGCCTGTACGACACCAGGATCAGCGTGATCATCGTGTTCACGGTCATCCAGAGTGCGTTCGGCACGTACCTGCTGTCGTCGGTGATGGCGGCGTTCCCGCGCCCGCTGCTGGAGGCGGCGCGGATCGACGGCGCCGGCCGGTGGCAGGTGCTGTGGCGGGTCGTCGTCCCGGTCGTCCGGCCGACCATGTCGGTCCTGCTCGTGTTCTTCTTCGTGTGGACCTGGAACGAGTTCCTGATCCCCATGGTCTTCCTCATCTCCAACGAGAACCAGACGGTCTCGGTCGCCCTCGGCGTGCTGCAGGGGCAGCGCCTCATGGACGCCACCATGTCCAGCGCCGCGTCGCTCCTCGGCCTCCTCCCGACCGTCGCGTTCTTCCTCATCTTCCAGCGCACCCTTTCGCGCGGACTGACGGCGGGGGCTATCAAGTAATGAAGTTCAGCGACGGCTACTGGATGCTGCGCGAGGGTGTGCGGGCGTCGCATCCGGTGGAGGTCCTCGACGTGGACGCCGGGCCGGGCTCGTTCACGGTGCACGCGCCGGTGCAGCGGATCCGGCACCGGGGCGACCTGCTCAAGGGGCCGGTGGTGACGGTGACGTGCGAGTCGCCGATGCCGGACGTCATCGGCGTCACCCTCACCCATTTCGCCGGGGAGAGGCGCCGCGGCCCCGACTTCGAGCTGGCCGCCGACCCGACGGGGGAGGTGTCCGTGGACGAGGAGGCGGCGACGCTCACGTCGGGCGCCCTGTCGGTCCGGGTCGGGCGGCAGGGGGAGTGGGGCGTCGACTTCCTCGCGGGCGGACGCCGCCTGACCGGGAGCGCGCCCAAGGCGCAGGCCGTCATCGACACCGACGACGGCCGCCACTACGTGCGGGAGCAGCTCGACCTGGGCGTCGACCACTTCGTCTACGGGCTCGGGGAGCGGTTCGGGCCGCTCGTGAAGAACGGCCAGGCCGTGGACGTGTGGAACGCCGACGGCGGGACGGCGAGCGAGCAGGCGTACAAGAACGTTCCGTTCTACCTGACCAACGCGGGTTACGGCGTCTTCGTCGACCATCCCGGGCGGGTCTCGTTCGAGGTGGCGTCGGAGGCCGTCGCCAGGACGCAGTTCAGCGTCGAGGGCCAGTCGATGCGCTACTTCGTCATCTACGGGCCGTCGCCGAAGGAGATCCTCCGCAAGTACACGGCGCTCACCGGACGGCCCGCGCGGCTGCCCGACTGGTCGTTCGGGCTGTGGCTGTCCACCTCGTTCACGACCTCCTACGACGAGGAGACCGTCACCTCGTTCATCGAGGGGATGGCGTCGCGCGACCTGCCGCTCAGCGTCTTCCATTTCGACTGCTTCTGGATGCGCGAGTTCCAGTGGTGCGATTTCGAGTGGGACCCGCGGGTGTTCCCCGACCCGGCGGGGATGCTGCGCCGGCTGCGGGACCGCGGCCTGCGGGTCTGCGTCTGGATCAACCCCTACATCGGCCAGCGCTCGCCGCTGTTCGAGGAGGGGCGCTCGCGCGGCTACCTGCTGCTGCGGCCGGACGGGGACGTGTGGCAGTGGGACAAGTGGCAGCCCGGCCTGGCCGTCGTCGACTTCACCAATCCCGAGGCGCGGGACTGGTACGCGGGGAAGCTGGAAGCGCTGCTCGACATGGGCGTGGACTGCTTCAAGACCGACTTCGGCGAGCGCATCCCCACCGACGTCGTCTACCACGACGGATCCGACCCGGAACGGGCGCACAACTACTACACCTACCTCTACAACCAGACCGTCTTCGACCTGCTCCGCAAGAAGCGCGGTGAAGGCGAGGCGGTGGTGTTCGCCCGGTCCGCCACGACCGGCGGGCAGCGGTTCCCCGTGCACTGGGGCGGCGACGCCGAGTCGACGTTCGAGGCCATGGGGGAGAGCCTTCGCGGCGGCCTTTCCCTGGGCATGTCGGGGTTCGGCTACTGGAGCCACGACATCGGAGGCTTCGAGGGGACGCCCGATCCGGCGCTGTTCAAGCGGTGGATCGCGTTCGGGCTGCTGTCCTCGCACAGCCGCCTGCACGGCAGCCATTCCTACCGGGTGCCGTGGGTGTTCGACGAGGAGTCGGTGGACGTCCTGCGCCACTTCACCCGCCTGAAGATGCGGCTGATGCCCTACCTGGCCGGCGCGGCCCGCCAGGCGTACGGGGAAGGGCTGCCGATGATGCGCGCGATGGTCGTCGACTTCCCGGACGACCCCGCCTGCACGCATCTGGAACGCCAGTACATGCTGGGCGACGACCTGCTCGTCGCGCCGGTGTTCTCCTCCGGCGGGGAGGTCGCCTACTACGTGCCGGAGGGGGTGTGGACACACTACCTGACCGGCGAGCGGGTCGAGGGCGGCCGCTGGGTCCGTGAACGGCACGGGTTCGACGGCCTGCCGCTGCTCGTCCGTCCGGGTGCGGTCGTTCCCGAGGGAGCGGTGGACGACCGTCCCGACTACGACCATGCTGACGGCGTCACGTTGCGCGTGTACGAGCCCGCCGACGGGGCCACCGTCGTCACCCAGGTCGGCGACACCGTCTTCACGACGGTGAGAAACGGTGAAAATGTGCGCGTGACCGGCGAGGGGAGCTGGAACGTCCTTCTCGTCAACGTACGCGTGGCCGCGGTCGAGGGCGGGGAGTCGTCAGACCATCCGCACGGCGTCCTCGTCAAGGCGACCGGTGGCGAAGTGGTCGTCACCATGGAAGAGGAGAGCTGATGGGGTTCCCGGAAGGGTTCCTGTGGGGAGCGGCCACCGCCGCCTACCAGATCGAGGGCGCGGCCCGGGAGGACGGCCGCGCGCCGTCCATCTGGGACACGTTCAGCCACACCCCCGGCAAGGTCCTGAACGGCGACACCGGCGACGTCGCCACGGACCACTACCACCGCTGGGAGGAGGACGTCGCGACGATGGCCGAGCTCGGTATCGGCGCCTACCGGTTCTCCATCTCATGGTCGCGGGTCCTGCCGGACGGGAAGCCCGGCCCGAAGGGCATGGACTTCTACTCCCGCCTGGTCGACGCGCTGCTCGACCACGGCATCGCCCCCGTCGCGACGCTCTACCACTGGGACCTGCCGCAGGCCCTGGAGGACGCCGGCGGCTGGCCGGACCGCGACACCCCCCGCCGGTTCGCCGACTACGCCGAGCGCGTCGGGCGCGTCCTCGGCGACCGCGTCCACACGTGGACCACGCTGAACGAGCCGTGGTGCTCGGCGTTCCTCGGCTACGCGTCCGGCGTGCACGCCCCCGGCCGCGCCGACCCGGTCGCCGCGCTCACCGCCGCGCACCATCTGAACCTCGCGCACGGCCTGGCGGTCCGCGCGCTGCGCGGCGTGGTGTCCCCGTCCGCGCGGCACTCGGTCACGCTGAACCTGCACCACCTGCGCGGCGACGCGGAGGCGGTCCGCCGGGTGGACGCCGTCGCCAACCGGGTGTTCCTCGACCCGATGCTGGGCAGGGGCTACCCCGCCGACCTGCTGGAGGACACGGCGTCCCTCACCGACTGGGGCTTCCTGCGCGACGGGGACGCGGACATCATCGCCGCGCCGCTCGACGTCCTGGGCGTCAACTACTACTCGCCCACCCTCGTCCGGGACTGGGACGGCGCCGCGCCGCGCGCGCACGCGGACGGCCACCGCAGGGGCGCGGCCAGTCCGTTCGTCGGCTGCGACGCCGTCGAGTTCGCCGAGCAGCCCGGCCCCTACACCGAGATGGGCTGGCCGATCGACGCGACCGGCATGGAGGAGCTCCTCCTGCGGCTGCGCCGCGAGTACCCGGACACGCCGCTGATGGTCACCGAGAACGGCGCCGCGTTCGACGACGCGGTCGACGGCGACGGCCGCGTCCGGGACGACCGCCGCATCGCCTACCTGCGCGACCACATCGCCGCGGTCGAGAGGGCGTGCCAGGCGGGCGCCGACGTCCGCGGCTACTTCGCCTGGTCGCTGCTGGACAACTTCGAGTGGGCCTACGGGTACTCCAAGCGCTTCGGCCTCGTCCACGTCGACTACGCCACCGGCGACCGCACCTGGAAGGACAGCGCCCACTGGTACCGCGACGCCATCGCCCGCGGTCCGTCGTGAACCTCGGACACGCGGTGAACCCCGGACGCGCGGGTGCGGCGGTGGCGGCGCTGGCCCTCGCCGCGTTCGCCTTCGGCACGACCGAGAACTTGCCGATCGGGCTGCTCCCGCTCATGGCGGACGACCTGGACGTCTCCGCCTCCACCGTGGGACTGCTCGTCACCGGCTACGGGGTGGTGGTCGCGGTCGTGTCGGTCCCGCTCGTCCGGCTGACGGTCCGGGTGGGGCGCCGCCCGCTGCTCACCGGCGTCATGGCGGTCTTCCTGGTCATGACGTTCGCGTCGGCCGCCACCCCCGGCTACGGGTCCCTGCTCGCCGCGCGCCTGGTGACCGCGCTCGCGCAGGCGGTGTTCTGGCCGGTCGCGGTGGTCGCCGCGGCCGGACTGCTGCCGCCCGAGGCGCGGGGCAGGGCCGCCGCCTACGTGTTCGGGGGCGGGTCCCTGGCCATCGTCCTCGGCGTCCCCGCCGGCGCCTGGCTCGGGCGGGCCGCCGGATGGCGCGCCTCCTTCGCCGCGCTCGGCGTCATCTGCCTGGTGTCCTTCGCCGCGCTCGCCGCCCTGCTGCCCCGGGGCGAGGCGGGCGGCCGCGACCCCGTCCCCGCCTCCGCGCCGGACGCGCGGCGGTTCCGGCTCCTCGTCGTCACGATCATGCTGCTGGTCGGCGGCGTCTTCACCGCCTTCACCTACATCACCGAGTTCCTGACCCGCGTCAGCGGCTTCCCGGACTCGGCCATCAGCCCGCTCCTGCTGGCGAACGGCGCCGCCGACATAGCGGGAGTGGTCGTCGCCGGCATCGTGGTGGACCGTGGCCCGCGCGCCCTGCTCGCCGGGTCCGCCGCGGTGCTGGCGGCCGCCCTGCTCGGCCTCTTCGCCTTCGGCGCGGCGGCGGTGCCCGCGGTCCTCATGCTCGTCCTGCTGGGGATCGGGCTGCCGTGCGCCGCGACCGCCTTCCAGGCCCGGGTGATGGAGTCCGCGCCGGGCGACACCGACGTGGCCTCGGCCTGGACGTCGGCCGCCTTCAACGTCGGCATCGCCGGCGGAGCCCTGTTCGGCGGCGTCCTGCTGCCGGTGACCGGCGTGCGCGGCACGGCCCTCGCGGGCGCCGCGGTCGCCGGGACGGCGCTCGCGGTGATCGGGGCCGACCGGCCCGCGCGCGTCCGCGCTCCGACCGGTTCGGGCGGGGTTACGATCATTCGCACTCTGAACCGCTTCGAGCACGACGGGACGGTCCGTGGTCAAGATCACTGACGTGGCGCGGCACGCGGGGGTGTCGCCGAGCACGGTCTCCTACGTGCTGAGCGGGAAGCGCTCGATCTCCGAGGAGACCCGGCGGCGCGTCCGGGAGAGCATCCGCGAGCTCGGCTACCGGCCGCACGCGGGCGCCCGCGCGCTCGCCAGCAGCCGCTCCAACGTGCTGGCGCTGATGATCCCGCTGCGCTCCGGCATCGCCGTGCCGGTGGTCATGCAGTTCGCCGTCTCCGTCGTCACCGCCGCGCGCCGCCACGACCACGACGTCCTGCTGCTCACCCAGGAGGAGGGCGAGGACGGCCTGCGGCGCGTCGCCGACAGCGCCCTGGTCGACGCGCTGATCGTCATGGACGTCCAGATGAGGGACCCGCGGCTGCCGCTGCTGCGCTCCCTGGACCGGCCGAGCGTGCTCATCGGCTTCCCCGCCGACGCGGGCGACCTCACCTGCATCGACCTCGACTTCCACGCGGCCGGCGCGGTCTGCGTCGAGCACCTCGCCGGGCTCGGCCACCGGGAGATCGCGCTGATCGGCTCGCCGCCGGAGGTGTACGCGCGGCAGACCGGCTACGCCCAGCGGGTCGCCGACGGGTTCGCCGCCGCGGTCGGCGAGCACGGGCTGACCGGCGACGTCCACCCGTGCGAGGCGACCGCGGACGCGGCCCGCGCGCTCGTCGCCCGGCTGCTCGCCGAGCGCCCCGGCCTCACCGGCGTCCTCGTCCACAACGAGCCGGTCGTCGGCCCCGTGGTGCGGGCGCTGCGCGCGGCGGGCCGGCGCGTCCCCGAGGACGTGTCCGTCGTCGCGCTGTGCCCGGACGAGATCGCCGAGCACGCCGAGCCGCCCCTGACGTCGGTGGCGATCCCCGCCGAGGAGGTCGGCGGGCGCGCCGTGGAACTGCTGATGTCCAAGCTCGACGGCGTGCCCGTGCCCGCCGCGACCCTGCTCCCGCCCACCCTGACCCCGCGGGCCAGCAGCGCGCCCGCGCCCCGCTGACAGAGCGGGCCGCCGCCACGTCGACGAAGGAGGAAAGGGGCCCTTCCCGGCCCGTTATCGAAGCGCTTCGACACACCTTTCGCTCGGGGGATGTCCCAGAAGGAGAACCGGTGTACAGAACCCATCGCAATCCCCGTTCCCCTGGCCGGCGCAACCGGCCGCTGACCCTGATGGCGGCCGTCGCGCTGGCCGCCCCCCTCGCCTGGACGGCGCCCGCCGCCGCCCGCGAGTCCTACCCGTTCCGCGACCCCGGACTGCCCGTCCAGACCCGGGTGGACGACCTGGTCGGCCGGCTCACGCTCGACGAGAAGATCTCCCTGCTGCACCAGTACCAGCCCGCGATCCCGCGGCTCGGGATCGGCCGGTTCAAGACGGGCACCGAGGCGCTGCACGGGGTCGCGTGGTCCACCGACGTCCACAACAACGGCGCGGTGGTCACCGCGAAGGGCACCGTGTTCCCGCAGTCGGTCGGGCTCGGCGCGACCTGGGACCCGGCCCTGCTGAAGCGGATCGGTTCGGCCGTCGGCGACGAGGCCCGCGGCTACAACAGCGAGAACCCCGACGTGTGGGGGCTGCAGCTGTGGGCGCCGGTCGTGAACCTGCTCCGCGACCCGCGCTGGGGCCGCAACGAGGAGGGCTACTCCGAGGACCCGCTGCTCACCGGCCTCCTCGCCACCGCCTACGGCCACGGCATGCAGGGCGACGACCCCGAGCATCTCAAGGCGGCGCCGGTCGTCAAGCACTACATGGCCAACAACAACGAGATCCGCCGGGACCAGACGTCCTCCAGCCTGCCGCCGCGGGTGCGCAGGGAGTACGACGAGGTCCCGTTCCAGATGCCGCTCGCCCGCGACGCCGCGACCGGGATCATGACGTCCTACAACCTCGTCAACGGCCGTCCCGCCACCGTCACTCCCGACGCCGGCGGGCTCGTCCGCTCCTGGTCGGACCGGACGCTGTTCAACGTCACCGACGCGGGCGCCCCCAACAACCTCGTCGGCTCCCAGAAGTACCACCCCGACCTGGCCACCGGCGACGCGGCGATCCTCAAGGCGGGCGTGGACAGCTTCACCACCGACGACACGAACTCGTCCATCACCGTGAACGCGGTCAAGCAGGCGCTGTCGCGCGGGCTGCTCGCCGAGTCCGACATCGACCGCGCGGCGGGGCACATCCTGAGCGTCCGGGTGCGGCTCGGCGAGTTCGACCCGGGCGGCGGCCCCTACGGCAAGATCACCAAGGACGCGGTGGACAGCCCCGCGCACCGCGCCCTGGCCCGCACCGCCGCGGCCGAGCAGATGGTGCTGCTCAAGAACCAGGGCAGGACCCTGCCGCTCTCGTCGAAGAAGGTCGCGGTCGTGGGACCGCTGTCGAACACCCTTTACACCGACTGGTACTCCGGCTCGCTGCCCTACAAGGTCACGCCGCTGGACGGCATCAGGAAGCGCGCCGACGCGGTGGCCTCCAGCGAGGGCGTCGACCGCATCGCCCTCAAGGACGTGAAGACCGGCAAGTACATCGCCGGTGGAACGGGCTCCGGCGCGGTCCTGAAGACAGGACCCGCCTCGTCCTCCGACGCCACGACGCAGTTCGACGTGTTCGACTGGGGTCAGGGCGTCGTGACCCTGCGCAGCGCCGCCAACGGCAAGACGGTCGGCCGCTACAACTGGGGCGACACCTTCGCCAACGACCAGGACCAGCCGAACGGCTGGTTCGTCCAGCAGATGTTCAAGCTGGAGAAGCAGGACGGCGGCGACTACCTGCTCCGCTACGCCGGGTACGAGAAGGCCTACGACTGGGCCGACCCGGCGAAGACCTACGTGAAGGCGCAGGACGACGGAACGCTCGCCCTCACCACGAAGGCCGAGGCGTCCCGCTTCTCCAAGGACGTCGTCAGCAGCGGTGTGGACTCGGCGGTCAAGGCCGTGACGGGCGCCGGAGCCGCCGTCGTCGTGGTCGGCAGCATGCCGTTCATCAACGGCCGCGAGGACCACGACCGCACCACGATGGCGCTCGCCGAGGGGCAATCGGAGCTGATCAGGGCCGTCCGCAAGGCGAACCCGAACACGGTCGTCGTGGTGGAGAACAGCTACCCGACGACGCTCGACTGGGAACAGGCCAACGTCCCGGCGATCCTGTGGACGAGCCACGCCGGAGCCGAGACGGGGAACGCCCTGGCGTCCGTCCTGTTCGGCGACGAGAGCCCCTCGGGAAAGCTCCCGCAGACCTGGTACCGCTCCGACCGCGACCTGCCCGACATCCTCGACTACGACATCATCAAGTCGGACCGGACGTACCAGTACTTCAAGGGCAAGCCGCTCTACCCGTTCGGCTACGGCCTCTCCTACACGACGTTCCGGTACGGCAAGCCGCGCCTCAGCAGCCGCTCCATCGGAAGCGACGGGACGGTGACCGTCACGGTCCCGGTGACCAACACGGGCGGTAAGGCCGGCGACGAGGTCGTCCAGCTCTACACGCACCAGCAGAGGTCCCGGGTGAAGCAGCCGGTGAAGAGGCTGCGCGCCTTCGCCAAAGTCCACGTGGCCCCCGGCAGGACGGTGAACGCGACACTCCGCCTGAGCGCGTCGGACCTCGCCGTCTGGGACGTCACGCGCAACAAGTGGGCGGTGGAGAAGTCGAAGCACGACCTGCTCATCGGCTCCTCGTCCACCGACATCCGCCGGCGGGCGGCCCTCGACGTGCGCGGCGAGACGATCCCCGCCCGCGATCTCGCCGAGCCGACCCGAGCCGCCGACTTCGACGACCAGAACGGCATCCGCCTGGTCGACGAGACGAAGGCGTCCGGGGACGCGGTGACCGGCGCGTCCGGCTCGTGGCTGAAGTTCGCGGACGCCGCCCTCGGTTCGTCCACGGGACGCGTCACCGCCCGCGTGGCGGGCGCCTCCGCGACCACCATCGAAGTCCGCCTCGACCGTCCGGACGGCCCCCGCGCCGGAACCCTCACCGTCCCGTCCACCGCCGACGCCTACACCTACAAGGAGATCACCGCGCCCCTGGCGGGAGCCCGCGGGAACCGCGACGTCTACCTGGTCTTCAAGGGCGAGACCCGTCTGAGCACCTTCTCCCTGACCCCCTGACCCCCTGACCCTCTCCTGGCGCTAGGGGCGCGACCTCACAGGCTCGCGCCCCTCAGCGCCTGGAGGGCGTCGGAGGTGGGGGAGCCGGGAGCCGCGGTGTAGAAGACGGTCCACTGGTCGCGGGCCGGGTCGTGCAGAGCCTCGCACTGGAGGTCGAGCAGGCCCGCCACCGGGTGCCGGATGAGCTTGCGGGTCGAGCGCCGGAGCCGGACGTCGCCCTCGGCCCACAGCGCCCGGAACTCGGGACTCGCGGCCAGCAGCCGCTCGACGAGCGAGCGCACCCCGGGGTCGCGCGGGTACCGGGCGGCCACCGCGCGCAGATCGGCCACGGTCTCGCGGGCGAACCGGCGGGCGTCGCCGGGATCGAGACGGTCACGGGCCTGCGGGCGGGCGAAGAAGCGCCAGACGACGTTGCGCTCGTCCTCCGGAACGGCGGAGAAGTCGCCGAACAGGGCGGCGGCCATGGGGTTCCAGGCGAGGACGTCGTACTTGGCGTCGCAGACGAGCGCGGGGGTGTCGACGAGCCGTTCCAGCAGGTGCAGCAGGCCCGGCCGCACCTCGCGCACCGGCGCCGGAGGCGGCGCGGGCACCTCGCCGGCCAGGTAGTGGAGGTGGGACCGCTCGTCGTCGGTCAGCCGCAGCGCCCGCCCGAGCGCGGCGAGCATCTGCCGCGACGGCCGCGGCCCCCGGCCCTGTTCGAGGCGGACGTAGTAGTCCACCGACATCCCGGCGAGATTCGCGACCTCCTGGCGGCGAAGGCCGGGCGTGCGGCGGCGTCCCCGCTCCAGCCCGACCTCGGACGGCTGCATCCGCGCCCGTCGCCGCCGCAGGAAGGCGGCCAGTTCCGCCCGGTCCCCGTGCTGCATGGCTCCAGTGTGACCGTCCTGCCGCGCGGCCACCATGGGACCGCCGGTACCAGCCTCGGCGGTGCTCTCCCGCCCGCGGCGGCGGGGGGCCAGGGTTGCGTCCCATGACGACCAAACTGATCGTTCTCATCACGGGGGCCAACAAGGGCATCGGCTTCGCGACCGCCGGCGCGATGGCGCGGGCCGGGCACACGGTGCTGCTGGGCGCGAGGGACCAGGGCCGCGGGACGGCCGCCGCCGCCCGCCTGGCCGGGCAGGGGCTGGACGTCCGGTTCGTCAGGCTGGACGTGACCGATCCGGCGACGATCACCGCCGCCGCCGAGCTGGTCGACGCCGAGTACGGCCGCCTCGACGTCCTGGTGAACAACGCGGTCACCACCCGGGACGGGTCCCGCCCGCCCGCCGAGATGCCCGTCGACGACCTTCGCGAGATCTACGAGACCAACGTGTTCGGCGTCGTCGCCGTCACCAACGCCATGCTGCCGCTGCTGCGCAGGTCGCCGTCCGGCTACGTCGGGAACGTCTCCAGCGGGCTCGGGACCTTCGCCTTCCTGAGCGATCCGGACGAAGGGTTCGCCCGGTACGCGACGCTCCTGGGTTACAACTCGTCCAAGGCGGCGCTCAACGCCGTCACGCTCATCTACGCCCACGCCCTCCGCGATTCGGGCATCCGGGTCAACGCGCTTTCGCCCGGCTTCTGCGCCACCGACCTCAACGGTCACACGGGCGTGCTGAGCGCGGACGAGGGCGGAGCCCACATAGCCAGGCAGCTCGCGGAGGACGTGACGGGGGTCTTCCTCAACGAGAACGGCGGCACCTACCCCTGGTGAGGTGACGAAGTGCGGGACGGGAGGTTCTCGGGGCGGCGGAGGTGGTGGGTCAGATCGCCGGCCAGGTCGAGGGCGATGCGGCGTGCGGTGAAGTGCCAGCGGCCGCCGGTGCGGGCGAAGGCGTCGTCGTAGGTGCCGCAGGCGATGGGCTGGAGGGGGAGGCCCGGGACGGCCTGGAGGACGGTGTAGTACGCGCCGGACGTCGCCGTGCCCGCCTCCTCGTCCACCTCGATGGCCAGGTTCGTGGTGACGTGCTTGGTGCGGAGGGTGCCGTCGGCGTGGACGATCACGGTCCGCTCGAACATCGCCGCGATCGCCTCGCCGCCGCGCAGGGTGCCGCCGCTGCCGGTGAACGAGGCGTCGGCGAACAGGTCGCGGATGCCCGCGAAGTCCGCGCCGTCGACGCACGCGGCGTAGCGGAAGACGAGGTTGGCGATGGCCTGGTGGCTCGGCTGGTCGGCGGGCATGGCCCGATCCTGGCCCACGGCCCGCGCGGCGCGGCGGGCGGAGTCCCGGTGGACGGGACGGCGCGAATAGCACATCCCGCGGGCAATTCGCCAGATATTGGCATTGCACATTCGGGCAGACGTGATTTAAGAATGAACGGGTGGCCGGTTGGGGACGTAGATTGGCCTTGTTTGAGGGAGTTTGTGGCACCTAATGTCTGGATGCGGCGGGACATCCACCACAATTCGATCCCCGCCGGCCATTGCCGCAGATCGCGGTGGGCAATCCAGGGAGGAAGACATGCACATGTCGCGTGCCCGTTTCCGATGGGCGGCCGTTCTGGCCGGAATGGCGATGATCGCCCCGGCCGTGCCGGCCAGGGCGGACGGCCCGGCCGGCGCCTACCTGCTCACGGTGATACCGCGGAGCGGTCCCGCCGCCACGCGGACCCTGTGGTGCGACCCGGACGGAGGGACGCACGGCGCCGCGTCCGAGGCCTGTGACCAGCTCGAAGCCGTCGACGGTGAGGTCGGGCGCGTTCCGGCGCGGCCGTCTCCGTGCACGCTGGAGCACGCGCCCGTCACGGTGATCGCGAACGGCGTCTGGCACGGAACCGCCCGGCATTTCGCGCGGACGTATGCGAACCGGTGCCTCGCCGTGCGCGCCACCGGTGGAATCCTTTTCCGCGAGTAACCCACGATCTGCGGGCCGCCGGAATGGGGAGCGGGGTGCTGTCCGGCGGCCCGCGCAAAGGAGATGCCCATGCTCGCTCACACCGGGCCGGATGTGCTGGTCGCCTACGAGCGCTCAGGAGGATTCGCCGGAATTCACCAGAAGATCACCGTGAACATGTCGGGAACGGCGCTCGTCAATGACGAGAAGGTCGCGCTCGGCGCGGAGGAGATGCGCGGTCTGAAGGACGCGCTGAGCCGCGTCGTCACCACCGCGTCCTCGTCCGAGGGGTGCCAGGTGGCCGACCACTTCGCCTACACGCTCACCTACCGCGGGCACCGGGCGACCCGGTGCTGGCTGCCGTCCGACTGGCGCGACGCCGTCGACCGGCTGGAGGCGCTGACCGGCGGGAGGCGCTGACCGGGCGGTGAGCCCCGGAACCGCCGCCCTCAGGCGGAGGCGCGCGTGTGCAGCTCGCGCATCGTCGCTTCGAGGGCGGCGACCGGGCCGTCCACCGGGACGCCCGGCGCCACCTCCTGGACCGGGATGGCGCTGACCGGCCCGGGCGCGGCGCCGAGCTCGGTGCGCAGGGCCACGAGCTGCCGGGACGACATGATGTAGACGATGCGGCCGAGGCCGACCCAGGCGTGCGCGGCCGAGCACATCGGGCAGTGCTCGCCGGAGGTGAACACGGTGGCGGCCGCGCGCTCGTCCGGCGCCATGTTGCTCGCCGCCCACCGCGCGATCTCGAACTCGGGGTGGCGGGTCTGGTCGCCGTCCGCCGTGCGGTTGCGGTCCTCGAACAGGACCTCGCCGGACGCCGACACCAGCACGGACCCGAACGGCTCGTCGGACGCCTCCAGCGCCTCCCGCGCGAGCTCCACGCAGCGGTCGAGGAACACGCGCTCGGCGGCTGTCGGTTCGTAGGCCATTTCTCAGCTCCTCGGGACGGAACGAATCAGAAGATCCTAAACTGGGCCGATGGACGAGGAGATCGCGCCGCCGGGGATCGACGTGCGCACGCCCAGCCCGGCGCGGATCTACGACGTCTTCCTGGGCGGCAAGGACAACTTCGCCGTCGACCGGGAGGCCGCGAAGATCGCGACGGACGCGGGCTCCGACATCCCCCGGGCCGCGCGGGAGAACCGGGCCTTCCTGCAGAGGGCCGTCCGGTTCGCCGTCGAGTCCGGCATCCGGCAGTTCATCGACCTCGGCACGGGCCTGCCCACGCAGGGCAACGTGCACGAGGTCGCCCAGTCGTTGGATCCGGGCGCCCGCGTCGTCTACGTCGACAACGATCCGATCGTCCTCGTCCACGCGCGGGCGCTGCTGGCGCCGTCGGAGACGACCGCGGTCATCCAGGCGGACCTGCGCGACCCCGGGGCGGTCCTCGGCCACGCCAAGGTCCGCGGCCTCATCGACCTCGACGAGCCGGTGGCCGTCCTGATGCTCGCGGTCCTGCACTTCGCCGAGGACGAGGAGGTCCGGCGCACGATCGGGGCGTTCCGCGACGTGATGGCCCCCGGCAGCCTGCTGGTCGTCTCGCACAGCACCGTCGAGGGGCACCCCGAGACGGGGGAGCAGGCCGCCAGCGCGTGGCGCGGTGCCACCGCCCGGCTCCGGAGCCGCGACCGCAAGCAGGTGGAGGCCATGTTCGAGGGGTTCGAGCTCCTGGAGCCCGGCGTGGTGTGGGTGCCCGACTGGCGTCCTGAGGGCGCCGGCGGGGGGACCCGCTGGATGTACGCCGCCGTCGGGCGACGCTGACGCCCCCCCGCCGGCACGTCCTGCGTCACGCGGAGTCGCGCAGCACCAGGTGGGGGCGCAGGATGACGACCGGGTCGGCGACGGTCTCGCCGCGGATCCGCGAGACCAGCAGCCGGGCCATCTCCCGGCCCATCTCCTCCGGCGACTGGTGGACGGTGCTGAGCGGCGGGTCGGCCAGCGGCGCGGCGGCCGAGTCGTCGAAGCCGATCACCGCGACGTCGCCGGGGACGCTGCGCCCGCTGCGGTGCAGGACCCTCAGCGCGCCGAGCGCCATCGGGTCGTCGGCGGCGAACACCGCGTCCAGGGACGGCTCGGCGGCCAGCAGCCGCTCCGCCGCGGTGATGCCGCTGGCCTCGCCGAAGTCGCCGTACTCGACGTACTCGGGCAGCCCCGCCTCGGCGAGCGCCTCCCGGTAGCCGGCCAGCCGGTCGATGCCGACCCCCATGTCCTGGGGGCCGGCGATGGTCGCGATGCGCCGCCGGCCGCCCGCGATGAGGTGGCCGACGGCCTCGCGGGCGCCGCTGCGGTTGTCGACGTCGACGTAGCTGACCGGGTGCAGGCCGGGCGGGCGGCCGCCGAGGACGGTCGGCACCCCGTTGGCCTCCAGCTTCGCGGGCAGCGGGTCCTCGGCGTGCAGGGAGGTGAGGAGCACCCCGTCCACGTGCTGGGTGGTGAGGTAGTCCTCCAGCCGGCCGTACTCGGCGGGGGATCGGGCGAGGGCGAGCAGGAGCTGCAGGCCGGTGTCGGCGAGGCCGTTGCTGATCCCGCGGATGATCCCGGCGAAGTACGGCTCGCCGAACAGCCGCTGGTCGGACTCGGCGACGACCAGGGCCACGGTGTCGGTGCGGCGGGTGACGAGGGTGCGGGCCGCGCGGTTCGGCACGTACCCGAGCTCGTCGATCGCCTTCAGCACCGCCTCGCGGGCCTGCGGGCTGACCCGCGGCGAGCCGTTGACCACCCGGGACACCGTGCCGCGGCCCACGCCGGCCCGCGCCGCGACCTCCTCCAGGGTCGGGCGCGTGCTCCTGCCCGTCATCTGGCCCCCTTCGTCCGTGCCGTCGCCCGGGTCAGCCCCGCTCGGGCAGCCCGCCCCGCCGGATCACTCCGGCGTACCACCGTGCGCTCTCCTTGGGCACCCGGCGCTGCGTGGCGTAATCGACGTGGACCAGCCCGAAACGCTTGGAGTAGCCCCAAGCCCATTCGAAATTATCCAGCAGCGACCATGTGAAATAGCCCTGCAGCGGGACCCCTTCGGAGATGGCGTCGTGGCACGCCCGCAGGTGCGCGTCGAGGTAGGCGATGCGGCCCGCGTCTTGGACCGTGCCATCATCGGCGGGGACCTCGTCGTAGCCCGCGCCGTTCTCGGTGATGTAGAGCGGGACGGACGGGTACTCGCGGTGCAGCCGGGTCAGCACCTCGTGCAGGCCGCGCTCGTCGATCTCCCAGCCCATCCCGGTGACCGGGCGCCCGGCCGGCACGAACCGGACGTGGCCGCTGCCGGGCCAGGGGGAGTTCGTCGCGAACGGCGACGACGCGGTCTGCGCCGCCTCGCCGGGCGTCCCCGCGACGGTGTGCCGCGAGTAGTAGTTGATGCCCAGCTGGTCGAGCGGCTGGTTGATGACCGCCAGGTCCGCGTCGGGCGGGGTGAACCCGTAGCGGGACGTGTCGGCGAGGACGTCCTCGGGGTAGCGGCCGAGCAGCAGCGGGTCGAGGAACAGCCGGTTCTGCAGCCCGTCGATCCGGCGCGCCGCGTCGACGTCGGCCGGGTCGCCGGTCGCCGGCGAGACCGCGTAGAGGTTGACGGCGGCGCCGAAGCGGTTGTCGGGGCGGCGGGCCCGCATCGCCTCGACGGCCAGGCCGTGGCCGAGCATCAGGTGGTGCGCGGCCAGCAGGGACGCCGACGGGTCGACGCGTCCGGGCGCGTGGTCGCCGGAGGCGTACCCGAGGAAAGCCGCGCACCACGGCTCGTTCACCGTCATCCAGTGCGCGACGCGGTCGCCGAGCGCCGCGTGCACGTGGTCGGCGTACTCGGCGAACCGGTGCGCGGTGTCCCGATCGGGCCAGCCGCCCTTGTCCTCCAGCGGCTGCGGGAGGTCCCAGTGGTAGAGCGTCGGCCACGGCTCGATGCCGGCCTCCAGCAGCGCGTCCACCAGCCGCCGGTAGAAGTCGAGGCCCTCGGTGTTGAAGGCCCCGGCCCCGGCCGGCTGCACCCGCGGCCAGGAGATCGAGAACCGGTACGCGGTGAGCCCGAGGTCGGCCATGAGGGCCACGTCCTCGGGGAACCGGTGGTAGTGGTCCACCGCGACGTCGCCGGTCTCGCCGCGCAGGACCTTGCCCGGCGTGCGGCAGAAGGTGTCCCAGATGGACGGTCCGCGCCCGCCCTCGCCCGCGGCGCCCTCGATCTGGTAGGCGGCGGTGGCCGCCCCCCAGCGGAACCCCGTGGGGAAAGGTGCGGCGGGAGCCGCGCTGGTGTCGTCCTTGAGGGAGGTCACGCCTTCACTGCACCTTCCATGATCCCGCCGATGATCTGGCGGCCGAAAACGATGAACACCACGAGCAGCGGCAGGATCGCCACGCTGGTCCCGGCGAACATGAGCGTGTAGTCCTTGAAGTAGGCGTTAGCGAGGTTGTTGATGGACAGCTGGACCGTCGGGTTGTCCGGGCTCAGCACCGCCAGCGGCCACATGAACTCGTTCCAGGTCTGCATGAACGTGAACAGGCCGAGGACGCCCGCGGCGGGGCGCAGCGCGGGGAGCACGACCCGCCAGTAGATGCCGAACGTGGTGCACCCGTCGACGCGGGCCGCCTCGATCAGCTCGTCCGGGACGGCCTGGTCGGCGTACTGCCGCATCATGAACACCCCGAACCCGGTGACCAGGAACGGGACGATGACCGCCTGCAGGTGGTTCTGCCAGCCCAGCTTCACCATGATCATGTAGAGCGGAATGATGCCCATCTGCACCGGGATCATCATCGTGGCGATGATGGTGAGCAGCAGGCCGTTCTTGCCGCGGAAGCGCAGCTTGGCGAACGCGAACCCGGCCAGCGAGGCGAAGAACACCGTGGAGACCGTCACCGCCGCGGAGGCGATCGCGGAGTTCAGCAGGCCCTTGGCGAAGTAGGCCTCCGGGTTGTCGAACAGCCGGCCGACGTTGTCGCCGCCGTGGCCGCCCGGCAGCAGCGGCGGCGGGACGTCGGCGACCACGCTGTTCGTGCGGGTCGCCACGATGATCATCCAGTAGATCGGGAAGATCGACAGGGCCAGCGCCACGACCAGCGTGAGATAGGTGAGCGGACTGGCGTTCCACAGGCCGCGGTAGCGGCCGGGATGCGCGGCGGCGCGCCTGCCGCCGGGGTTCCGGCCGCCGGGGCCGGCGAGGAGCGTGGTCACTTGGTGCCTCCCGTGCGGCGCACGGCCAGGAAGTTGATCAGGGAGAACACGATGATCATCACGAACAGCGCCCAGGCGACCGTCGCACCGTAGCCGTAGCGGTCATGGCCGAACGCGTTGTCGTACATGTACATCGTGATCGTCTGGAACTGGTGCATCGGGCCGCCGTCCATCTTGTTCGGCGTGCCGACGCTGAACAGCACGGGCTCGGTGAACAGCTGGAGCCCGCCGATCGTCGAGATGATCACCGTGAAGATGATGGTGGGGCGCAGCATCGGCACCGTGATCTGCCAGAACTGCCGGAGCCGGGACGCGCCGTCGATCGCCGCGGCCTCGTAGAGGTCCTTCGGGATCGCCTGCATGGCGGCCAGGTAGATGAGCGCGTTGTAGCCGGTCCAGCGCCAGTCCACCATCATCGCGATGGCGGCCCAGGACCAGCCGCGGCTGCTCGACCAGTTGATCGGGTCGATGCCGACCAGCCCGATCGCCCAGTTGACCATCCCCCAGTCCTTGTCGAACATCTGGGTGAACACGATCGCGACGGCGGCGGTCGAGGTGACCAGCGGGGCGACCATCCCGATCCGGAACAGCGTCGGCATCCGCATCCGCCGGTTCAGGGTGTTGGCGATCAACAGGGCGAGCAGCAGTTGCGGGACGGTCGAGAGGACGAAGATCCCGAGGGTGTTGACCGTGGCGTGCCAGAAGTCGGCGTCGCTCAGCAGGTAGTCGTAGTTGTCGAGCCCGACGAACTTGCGGGTCCCGGACGCCAGCTCCCAGTCGTGCAGGGAGACCCAGAGCGTGTAGACGAGCGGGAACGCGCCGAAGATCAGGAAGACGAGGTAGAACGGCGAGATGAAGGCATAGGGGGCGCCCTTCACGTCGAGCCGGGCCAGGCGGGCGCGCCAGGTGCGGCCCGGCTCCGGCCGCGCCGCCGCGGGCGAGGCCGCCGGCGG
>NZ_JBFARL010000074.1:0-35463 GCF_040674655.1 Actinomadura sp. NPDC049753
CCGCGCCGGGTCGGGCTCCGGCTCGCGCGGCGCGGGCACGGACGGAAGCGCACGGCCGCGCCGGCGCGCCAGCCGTAGGCTCTCGTGGCGCGCCGTCGTGGCGAGCCAGCATGCCGCCGCGGCGGGCTCGCGGAGTTCGTCGATCCGCTCCACCAGCCGCAGCCACGTGGTCTGCACCGCGTCGCCCGCGTCCGCGTCGTTCAAACCGTACGAGCGGGCGATCGACCACAGCAGTCCGCTGTGCCGCTCGACCAGCCGGGCCCACGCGTCGCCGTCGCCGTCGCGTGCCCGGACCACCAGCTCGTCTGTATCGTCCCTACGGGCCACCGAAGTCTCCTCCTGAGGCCCCCCGCTCCCCCTTCACTCTATGGCATCGATCGGCGACGCGCTGTGCACTTCGGTGCCGAGACCCGGAAGCACCGGGTGCCGCGCGGGGTCGAGCACGCGGTCGGCCGCCTCGGCCGCCCCGATGCCCTCGTGCGCGGCGAGGGCGGCGATCCGTCCCGCCACGACCGGCGTCGCGAACGACGTCCCGCTCCATGTGGCGTAGCCGTCGAACCGGTCGGGATCGGAACCGTCCACCGTGGGGCGGGGGCCGTCGAACCGGACGAAGGCGCTGGCCACGCCGACGCCCTGCGCGCACGCGTCCACCCACCAGCCGTGGTTGGAGAACCAGGCCCGGTCGTCGCCGTCCAGCGCGGCGACGCCGACGACGGGCTTCATCGCGGCGGGCCAGAACGGGCGGTCCGTCGCCGCGTTCCCCGCGCACGCCACGACGACGGTGCGGCGGCCGAGCGCCGCGACCGCCTGGGAGAGCACGGGCGAGGGGCGGTCGTCGTAGGTGTGGCAGCCGAGCGAGATGTTGACGATGTCGGCGCGGCCCCAGGCGGCGAGCCACTCCAGCGCCCGGATCACGTCCAGCTCGTCGCCGATCCCGTGGCCGTCGATGACGCGGCGGGCCCGCAGGATGGCGGACGGCGCCTGGGACAGCACCACGCCCGCGATGAACGTCCCGTGCCCCGCCTGCGCGTCCAGCGCGAAGTCCAGATCGGCGTCCAGGGCCTCGGCCACCTCGTCGCGCTGCTCGCGGTACCACTCCTCGCCCTCGTACCAGGGGTGCGGCGACAGGCCGGTGTCCAGGATCGCGACCGTCACGTCCCGCCGGACCGGGCCGCCCCGCGGCGCGGGCACGGGAGGGGCCGGCCGGGGCAGGTCCGCGGGCCCGCTCCACCACATCGGCTGGCCGAGGACGAGGTGGTTCGGCGCCGCGCTCAGCCTCCGGTGCCGCCGGTCGGCGTTGCCGAGGACGGCCGCCAGCTCGCACACGTCGACCTTCGCGGGGGCGCGCAGCCGCAGCCGCGTGACGCCGCCCTCGTCGTGGCGCGAGTCGTACCAGCGCCGGACCAGCGACTCGGCCGCGCCGGCGTCCCGCCCCGCGACCAGGATCTCGTCCCGGCGGATCAGCGCCGGCCGCCCCGGCAGCGGCTCCACGACGACCGCGTCCGCATGCCGGGCCAGCACCCGGTCCAACCGCGCCTGTTGATCGAACATCGAGCCTCGCCTCCGCCGAACCGACCCTTTCGCTCATCGTGGCGGAACGGTGACGCTCCGTGCCGGGAACGAGGGGAAGGTGGCCGATGGTGGCATCCGTGACGAGTCTCACCCGGGAGGGGTCGCACACTCGCCGGGGACGGGACGCACACCTCCTTCCCCTTCGCAATAGTGGATCTTGACGGAGGCGCCGGGTGAACGATGTGCATCCTGTGTTCAAGCGTTCAACAAACTGCGAACTCACGGTGGTGCGACTCCGGCCGATGATGCACAATGAGGGACGCGGACGCCGACTTGGGACGTACGAGGCCGTAGGGGAAGACGAGCCTCGGTACAGATCCAGGAGGTCCGGTGACCGCACGTGGCGTTTTTTACGTCCACTCCGCGCCACCTGCGCTGAGCCCGCACATCGAGTGGGCCGCCGCAGGTGTTCTCGGGGTGCCCGTTTCCCTTGAGTGGGCAGATCAGCCGGCCGCGCCCGGAACGCTGCGCGCCGAGCTTCATTGGGAGGGCAGGCCCGGTACCGCCGCGGGCATCACCTCCGCGCTGCGCAACTGGAAACTGGTGCGGTTCGAGGCCACCGAGGATCCGACGCCCGGCACCGACGGCGTCCGCTTCAGCTTCACCCCGACCCTCGGGGTGTTCACGGGGGTCATCGGCGCCAGCGGCGACATCATGATCCCCGAGGACCGGCTCCGCGCGGTGATGGCGAACGCCGCCGTCGGCAAGGCCACGCTGGAGCAGGAGCTCGACCGGCTGCTCGGCACGCCGTGGGACAACGAGCTGGAGCCCTTCCGCCGGGCCGGCGACGGCGCCCCCGTCCGCTGGCTGCACGCCGCCGTCTGACGGACCCGCGGCGCGGCCGGCGCCGCCCGCCCGGAGCGCGTACCCGTCCCGCGACTCGTACGCTCCCCGTGGCCGGGAGGCGGCCACGCCCGCCGCCGGGCGGCCCGTGAGGTGTGGAGACGGGGAGCCCGGGGCACGTTCGGTAGATGTCCGCTTTGACCCGCAACAACGTGCAGGACCTGGGCCGACGGTCAGAGCAGCCCATGCTCTTCGCGCACGGGTTCGGCTGCGACCAGACGATGTGGCGGCTCACCGCGCCGGCCTTCGAGTCCGACCATCGGGTCATCCTTTTCGACCACGTCGGGTTTGGGAACTCGGATATGTCGGCCTATTCGGCTGACCGGTACGGCACCCTGGACGCCTACGCCGAGGACGTGCTGGACATCGTCCACGAGCTGGACCTGCACGACGTGATCTTCGTCGGGCACTCCGTCAGCGCGATGATCGGGGTGCTGGCGGCGAATCGTGAGCCTCATCGCTTCGCCCGTCTGGTGCTGGTCGGCCCCTCGCCCCGCTACGTCGACGACGGGGACTACGTCGGCGGGTTCACCGGCGCCGACATCACCGAGCTCCTGGAGTCACTGGAGAGCAACCATCTCGGCTGGTCCAGCGGCATGGCGCCGCTGATCATGGGGAATCCGGAGCGGCCCGAGCTGGGGCGGGAGCTGACCAACGCCTTCTGCCGTACCGATCCCGACATCATGCGGCAGTTCGCGCGCGTGACCTTCCTGTCCGACAACCGGGCCGACCTGCCCGGGCTGAGCGTCCCGACCCTGCTCCTGCAGTGCTCGGAGGACATCATCGCCCCGGAGGCGGTGGGGGACTACGTGCACCACGCCATCCAGGGAAGCGAGCTGGTGCGGCTGCGCGCGACCGGGCACTGCCCCAACCTGAGCGCGCCCGAGGAGACGATCGCGGCGATCAAGGCCTTTCTGGGGAAGGCTCCGAGTGGCCCCGATGTCCGGCGCGGATGACGAACTCGCCCGCCTCCGGGACCTCTACGAGCACGCCCCCTGCGGCTACCTGTCGCTGCGTCCGGCCGGGACGATCACCCGGGTCAACCAGACGTTCCTGGACTGGACGGGCTACCGCGCCGACGACCTGCTCGGCGGCACGCGCTTCCAGGAGCTGCTCCCCGTCGGGGACCGCATCTACTACGAGACGCACTTCGCGCCTCTGCTGACCATGCAGGGCGAGGTCCGCGAGATCGCCGTCGAACTGAAGTGCGTGGACGGCGAGCGGCTGCCCGTGCTGGTCAACTCGACGCTGCGGCCGGAGGAACCGGACGGGGCTCCCGCCGTCCGGGTGTGCGTCTTCCGCGCCATCGACCGCCGGGAGTACGAGCGGGAGCTGCTGGACGCCCGCCGGCGCGCGCGGGAGTCGGAGGCGCGCGCCCGGCAGCTCGCCGAGACCCTGCAGCGCAGCTTCATCCCGCCCGCGCTGCCGCGCGTGCCCGGAATGGAGGCGGGCGGCGCCTACCGCCCGGCCGGGGCCGGCGACGAGGTGGGAGGGGACTTCTACGACCTGTTCGAGATCTCTCCCACCCGGTGGGGGCTGGTGCTGGGGGACGTGTGCGGCAAGGGGGCCGGGGCCGCGGTGGTGACGAGCCTGGCCCGGTACACGGTGCGGGCGGTGGCCACGGAGGCCGAGTCGCCCGCCGACGTCCTGCGGAAGCTGAACTCGTCCCTGCTGGGCCACGGCGCGGAGCGGTTCTGCACCGCGGTCTACGCGGGCATCGAGCGCGGTCCGCGCGGCGGGCCGCTCCTGACCGTCTCGCTCGGCGGCCATCCGGCGCCGCTGCTGGTCGCCTCCTCCGGTGAGGTGCGGCGCATCGGCCGCCCCGGGGACCTGCTCGGCGTGCTCGACGACGTGGTGCTGGCCGACGAGTCCGTGGAGCTGCGGTCCGGCGACACCGTCCTCTTCTTCACCGACGGCGTCAGCGAGGCGCGCCGCGACCGGGAGTTCTTCGGCGAGGAGCGGCTCGCCGGCCTGCTGTCCGACGTGCGGGGCCTCGACGCCGGCGCCATCACCGGCCGGATCGTCGACCGCGTCGTCGGTTTCCAGAACGGCGTGCCGCGCGACGACATCGCGCTCGTCACCCTCAGGGTCCCGTAGGCCCCGGTCACAGGCCGGAGCGGTCACGGGCGGTGCTCGGCGGCGGGGGAGGCGTCCGCGTCGACGGGACGCCAGGCGGGGCCGTCGCCGGCCCGCTGGACCCGGCCGAACACCACGTCGGCGAAGTGGACGCCGAAGCCGATCGTGTTCGGCTCCTCCAGTTCGGCGACGAGGCGGCGGCGGTGGTCGGCGGACCGGGCGGGGTCGTGGTCGACGGACGCGGACCACTCGGGGTGGCCGATCTGGATCGGCGAGTGCAGGGCGTCGCCGAACGCGATCAGCCGCTGTCCGCCCGAGGAGATGACGTACTCGGCGTGACCGGCCGTGTGACCCGCGGTGATCCGGACCCGCACCCCCGGGAAGATCTCCTGGCCCTCCGTCACCGTCCTGACGCGCGGCGCCAGGGCGGCGACCTCGCCGGCCATGCCGTGCGCCGCCATCCGGTCGCGTTCGGCCCATTCCGGCTCGGAGACCAGGTAGTCGGCGTGGGCGAACGCGGGACGGTCGCTCCCCGGGGCCGGATGCCAGGCCCAGCCGAGGTGATCGGGGTGAAGGTGGGTGAAGGCGACGGCCTCGATCTCCTCCGGCCGCCGCCCGAGTGCGGCAAGGCTGTCCAGAAGCGCGCCGCCGTGGATGTCGCCGCGCGGGGTGCCCGGATCGGGGGGCAGGGCCTGCGGCCCGAACCCCGCGTCGATCAGCAGGGCGCGGTCGCCGTGCTCCACCAGCAGGCCGCCGATGCTCGCCACGAGGTGACCGGAGGCGTCGAGGTAGTCCGGGTTGGCGATCCACGCCTCCTCGGTGGTGTCCGGAAGCCAGCCGCGCGGAGGGAGCCGCACGGCGCCGTCCGGTACGTAGGACACTCTCGTCTCGCCCAGCAGGAGCGAGCGGATGCCCGCCGGCCGCCGCAACCGCTCGGCCTGGTCGGCCACGGAGTTCGTCATGGTCCCTTCCCTTCCTCGATGTCAGGCCGCCGCCGTGCCGGGCGGCGGCGGCACCACCATAAGCATCAAGCTAGAAACATTCAAGCTCTAATTATCATGACTTGATGCACTTGCTAGGGTGGAGGCATGACAACGCCCCGGGAACCGCAGGCGGTCGCCGAGCGCGAGGTGTGCGGACTGGTGAACGGCCTGGCCCAGCAGATCGCCGATCACGTACGCGAACGCGCGGTCACCCTGGGCCTCACCGCGGCCCAGGCCACCGCGCTGCGGGAGATGACGGGACCGATGACCATGCGGGAGCTCGCCGAGCGCATGAGCTGCGAGCCCTCCAACGCCACCTTCGTCATCGACAAGCTGGAGAAGCAGGGACTGGTCGAGCGCCGGGCGCACCCCACCGACCGCCGCGCCAAGCTTCTCGTCCTCACCGCTGACGGCGACGTGGTCCGCGGACGGCTCCTCGAACTCCTGGCCCAGGACTCACCGCTGGCCGGGCTCACCATCGAGCAGCAGCGCGTCCTTCAGGAGCTGCTCGAGCGGGCCGTCACCCGCCGGTGAACCGGCCCCGGCGGCGGGACGGGCGCGCACGCGCGGGCGCCTGCGCACGCGCGAACGGCCCGGCGGGAAACCCGGCCGGGCCGTTCGACGAGGACGGTCAGAGAGCGCGCTGGAAGGCGACCGACACGTTGTGCCCGCCGAAACCGAACGAGTTGTTGAGCGCCGCCGCCGGACCGTCCGGGAGCTTGCGCGGCTCGTCGCGCGCGATGTCGAGGTCGACCTCGTCGTCGAGGTCCTCCAGGTTGGCCACGAACGGGACGCGGCCCTCCTTGAGCGCGAGGACCGTGAAGATCGACTCAAGCGCGCCCGCGCCGCCGAGCAGGTGCCCGGTCATCGACTTGGTCGCGGTGATGACCACCTGGCGCGCGGCCTCCTCGCCGAGCCCCGCCTTGATGGAGGCGAGCTCCGCGACGTCGCCGGCGGGCGTGGAGGTGGCGTGCGCGTTGATGTGCACCAGGTCGGCGGGCTCCAGGCCCGCGTCCTTGAGGGCGCGCTGCATCGCCTTGGCCTGCCCGGAGCCGGACGGGTCGGGCAGCACGATGTCGTAGGCGTCGCCGGAGTAGCCGCAGCCGGCGGCGATGCCGTGGATCTCCGCGCCGCGGGCACGGGCGTGCTCCTCGGATTCGAGGATCATCACGGCGGCGCCCTCGCCGAGCACGAAGCCGTCGCGGTTCTTGTCGTAGGGCCGGGACGCGCGCGACGGCTCCTCGTTGCGGGTCGACATCGCGCGCATGGCCCCGAACGAGGCCATCTGCAGCGGGTGTATGCACGACTCGGTGCCGCCGCAGATCACCACGTCGGCGCGGCCCGCGCGGATCATGTCGATGGCGTACCCGACGGCCTCGCCGCTGGACGCGCAGGCGCTGACCAGGGCGTGCGAGCCGGCCATCGCGCCGAACTCGATGCCGACGTGCCCGGAGGCGCCGTTCGGCATCAGCATCGGGACGGTGAAGGGCGAGACCCGCGACCAGCCCTTCTCCCGGAAGACGTCATAGCTGTTGAGGGCGGTGTGCAGGCCGCCGATGCCGCTGGACAGCACCACGCCGAGGCGCTCGCCGTCCACGGTGTAGCCGCCGTCGACGCCGGGGCGCTCCATGCCCTTCTGCCCCTTGCCGCCCGTCGGCGCGGCGAACCCGGCGGACGTCCAGGCCTCCCGCGCCGCGATCAGCGCGATCGCCTGGTTGCGGTCGAGGCGGCGCAGGTTCTGCTTCGGCATCACCTCGGACGGGTCGACCTTCAGGGTCGCGGCGAACTGGACCGGCAGGTCCTCGACCCCCTCCCAGTCCAGTTTGCGGATACCGGACTCGCCGGCGAGCAGGGCGGACCAGGTCGACGGCATGTCGCCGCCGAGTGGGGTCGTTGCACCGAGACCGGTCACGACGACCCTGGTCTGGCTCTTGCTCATAGTGCGTGCTCCTTGCGGACTGTGAGGGGAGGAAGAAGGGCGCGCCGCCTCCCGGGTGGCGGCGCGCCCTCCCGCGGCTCAGCTCTGCAGGTTCTGGACGAAGTTGATGACGTCCTTGACCGTCTTCAGGTTGCGCAGCTCGTCGTCGGGGATCTCGACGTTGAACCGGTCCTGGGCGGCCACCGCGATCTCCACCATCGACAGGGAGTCGATGTCGAGGTCGTCGATGAAGTTCTTCTCCGGGGTGACCTCGGACTTGTCGATGCCGACGATCTCGTCGATGATCTCGGCGAGGCCGTCCAGGATCTGCTGTTCGGTGGCGACTGCCATGGTTCTGCGTTCTCCTTCGGTGGGTTGGTCCAGAGCCTCCGAGCAGGCGTGACGGCCTACGGGATCTGGATGACTTGGGCAGCGTAGGACAGCCCGGCGCCGAACCCGACCAGCAGGGCCGGGGCGCCGGACGGCACGTCGCCGCGTTCGATCATTCGGGACAGCGCCAGCGGGATCGAGGCGCCCGAGGTGTTGCCCGACTGCACGATGTCGTCGGCGATGACGGCGTTGGACGCCTTCACCTTCCGGGCGATCGCCTCGATGATCCGCAGGTTGGCCTGGTGCGGGACGACGGCGGCGAGCTCCTCGGGCTTGACCCCGGCCCGCTCGCACGCCTGGAGCGCGACAGGCGCGATGGCGGTGGTGGCCCAGCGGAAGACCGCCTGCCCCTCCTGCCGGATGAACGAGTTGCGGTCATCGATGATGATCTTGTCGTACTTGTCGCCGGCGCTGCCCCACACGACGGGGCCGATGCCGGGGGTCTCGCTGGCCGCGACGACCGCCGCGCCCGCGCCGTCGGCGAAGATGATGCAGGTGGACCGGTCGGTCCAGTCGATCCACTGGGACATCTTCTCGGCGCCGACCACCAGCACGTTGCGGGCGCTGCCCGCCCGGACGGCGGCGCTGGCGGTGCCGAGCGCGTAGCAGAAGCCGGCGCAGGCGGCGTTGAGGTCGAACGCGCCGGGCGCCTCGATGCCGAGGCGGTGCGCGACCTGGGCGGCGTGGCCCGGCATCGGCGTCTCCGCCGAGCAGGTCGCCAGGATCACCAGGTCGATGTCGGAGGGGGCGAGGCCGCTGCCCGCGAGCGCCTTGCCGGCGGCGTGCACGCCGAGCTCGACGATGCCCTCGTCGTCGCCGGCGATGCGCCGCTCGGAGATGCCGACGCGGCTGCGGATCCACTCGTCGTTGGTGTCGACGGTCAGCGCGAGGTCGTCGTTGGTGACGATGCGGGCGGGGCGGTAGTCGCCGAACGCCAGGACGCGGGCGCCGGGCGCCGTCTCGGGGATGCTGAGCCCGGCGGTCATGACGCGTCCGCCTCGATCAGCTCGCGGGCCTTGTCCAGGTCGGCGGGGGTCTTGAGGGCGACCAGCTCGATGCCCTTCAGCTCGCGCCGGGCCAGGCCGGTGAGCGTCCCGGCGGGCGGCAGCTCGATGATCGCGGTGACGCCGAGCTCGCGCATGGTCGCCATGCACGCGTCCCAGCGGACGGGGGCGCTGACCTGCTCGACGAGCCGGGCGACGAAGTCGCGGCCGCTCTCGACGACGGCGCCGTCGCGGTTCTGGAGCAGCTTCGCCCGCGGGTCGGAGACGGGCACCCCGGGCGCGAGGCGGCGCAGGGCGCCGACGGCGGGCTCCATGTGCTCGGTGTGGAAGGCGCCCGCGACCGACAGCGGCCGCAGGCGCGCCTTGGCGGGCGGCTCGTCGGCGAACTTCGCGAGGCGCTCGGTCGTCCCGGCGGCGACGACCTGGCCGGCGCCGTTGACGTTGGCGGGGGTGAGGCCGTGCTTGTCGATCGCGGCGAGGACCTCGTCGGCCTCGCCGCCGAGCACGGCCGTCATGCCGGTCTCGGTGACGGCGGCGGCCTCGGCCATCGCCCGGCCCCGCTCCCGGACGAGGACCAGCGCGGCCTCGGGGGTGAGCACCCCGGCGATCGCGGCGGCGGCCAGCTCGCCCACGCTGTGCCCGGCGACGGCGTCCGGCCCGGTCCTGCCGCCGGGGGCGCCGTCGTAGAGGGCCTCGTACGCGGCGATCGCGGCGGCGACCAGCAGCGGCTGCGCGACCGCGGTGTCGCGGATCTCCTCGGCGTCCGCGGACGTCCCGTAGCGCACCAGGTCCAGACCCGTGACCGCCGACCACCAGGCGAACCGGTCGGCGACTCCGGGTCTCTCTAGCCATGGCTGCAGGAAGCCGGGGGTCTGGGCGCCCTGGCCGGGCGATGCGAGGAGAATCACAGCGTCCAGCCTGCCGTCATGTGCCCGCGCCCACGATGCCGATCACGACGAACTTTGGTCTTGGCGCTTTGTACGACCCCTACAAGAAACCCTGGTGAGCGCCTGTAGCCCCGGCTGAGACCCTCGGTGCGACGCTCCTCACTCCCGGGCCGTCCCCGCTACCCGGTCGTCCTGGCGGCGCGGGCGTGGAAGCGGCCGAGGACCAGGGCGATGCGGAGGGTGAAGGCGTTGCGGCCGTCGGTGGGGGCCAGGCCGGTCAGCTCGGCGACGCGGCGCAGCCGGTAGCGGACGGTGTTGGGGTGGACGAACAGGAGCCGGGCGGTGGCCTCCAGCGACGATCCCTGTTCGAGGTAGGTGGTGAGCGTGTCCAGGAGCGGGGCGCCGGCGGCGAGCATCGGGTTGTAGACGCTGTCCACCAGGTAGCGGCGCGCGTCGTCGTCGCCGTCGAGGGCGCGCTCGGGGAGGAGCTCGGTGGCGAGGACGGGGCGAGGCGCGTCCGGCCACCCGGAGGCGGCGCGCAGCCCGGCGACGGCGGCGCGGGCGGAGCTCGTGGACTCGTAGAGGTCGGCGACCTGCGGGCCGACGACGACCGGGCCGGGCCCGCACTTGGCGGCGATCGGGCGGGCGGCGTCCATGGGGTCGGTGTCGCCGCCGACGATCACCACGACCCGGTGCCCCTGGACGCCGGCCAGCACGTCGGCGCGGGCGCGGCGCGCGGCCAGCTGCATCTGGTCGATGGTGACCTCGGGTTCCTCGTCCTCCGGGGTGAAGCCGGCGATGACGGTGACGGGCTTGGACGTCCAGCCGAGGGCGGCGGCCCAGGAGTGCATGCCGTCGTCGACCTCGTCGCGCAGCACCGCGTTGACGACGAGGGCCTCCAGGCGGGCGTCCCAGGCGGCGCGCGTCTCGGCGGCGCGGGCGTAGACCTGGGCGGCGCCGAACGCCACGTCCCGGGTGTAGCGCAGGATGGCCTCGCGCAGCTGGGCCTCGCCGCCCGGCGCGGCCAGCTCGTCCAGCCGGGTCTCCACCACGTCGATGATGACGCGGATCATGTCGATGGTGTGCTGGAGCTTGATGGAGCGCAGCAGCTCGCGGGGCGCGGTGCCGAACACCTCCCCGGCGATGGCGGGGCGGGTGCGCTCGTTGCTCTTGAACCACTCCACGAACGCGGCGATGCCGGCCTGCGCCACGAGGCCGATCCAGGAGCGCTGGTCGGCGGGCATGCGCCGGAACCAGGGGAGCTGCTCCTCCATGCTGGTCAGCGCCGCGGTGCCGAAGGTCCCCATCGCCTTCTCCAGACGCTGGGTGGTCTGCTCGCGGATCTCGGCCTCGTTCGCGGTGTTCACCACAACAGAGTGCCACCACACCCGCGGTGTCCTGGCCGGAAGTGCTCAAACCGGGTCAGTCGGGGGTCACCGCGGAGGCGCGTCCGAGCGCGATGTCGGTGAGGTTGCGCAGCGACGCCGTGCCCGGGGCGAGGTAGTCGCTGTGGCCGCCGTGCCCGGCGTCGAAGACCCGGGCGCCGAACCTCGCGGAAACCGGGTCGGGACCGAGCCCGAGCCCGAGGAACCGCACGTGCGGGACGTCCTCCATCCAGTCGGTCGAGCCACGTCCCGCCCAGACGCGGGCCGACCCGCCCAGCCTGGACGCCGACCACGCGGTCGTCCCCGGGCTGCCGTAGAGGGCGATGTCGGTGACCTGCCTCCAGGCGGCGCCGTCGGGGCCGCCCAGGGCGGCCCGGCCGCAGACCACCGAGCCGTAGCTGTGGCAGAGGAGGCCCACGCTCGCGCCCGGGTTGACCTGGTGGACGCCCTTCATGAATTTGCGGAGCTGGACGGCGCCTTCGGCGGCCCGCTCGGCGGTGAGGACGTCGCTGCTGAACGTCTTGGGCGCCGCGTAGCCGAGCCAGGCGACGACCGCCAGGCCGGGCTGGGGCGACAGGGAGCGGGCCTGCTGGTAGACGGCGCGTGCGCCCCCGCCGGGCGTCGACCAGGGTTTGCCGCCTCGCTTGTCGAACGCGGACAGCGTGGTGTCCGCGCCGGGGACGAGCACCGCGACGCGCCGTGCCCGGGTGAGGTCGCCGACGACCTCGATGGCCCGCCCGCGGCCGCGCGGGTCGAAGTAGAGGAACCGGCGTCCGGGCTGGAGGAACGCGCCCAGCGCTTTCCGCCGGTCGGTGTCGCCGAGCTTCTCCGCGGTCTTGAGGGCCTCCTCGATGGAGCGGCGCTCGGCGGCGTACCGGACGTCCAGCGTCGACGGCGCCATCCTCGGGACCGCGACGGGCGCCGCGTAGGGGTCGGCATGGCCCGTCCCGGCGGTCGTCATCAGCACCACCCCGATGGACGCGGCGGCGGCGGTGGCCCGGCGGAGGCGGCGGGCGTGCCGTCGCGCGGGGCGCGGCGCGGTCGTCGTGAGGTGCGGCGGCATCGGCGCCTTTCTACCATCGAAGATCGTTCAGCGTGGGTCGGGCTCACCCCCCGGTGGATCAGGAGACGCCTCTGGAGAAGTACGGGCCGGGGAGCGGGTTGGTTCCCCGCGATCGTGTCCCGCGCGTGCCGCCGCGGTCTCGGGAACGCGGCGGCCAGTGCCCCGCCGGCGGCGAGCGCGCCGCCGGAGGCGACCAGCCACGCGAGGCGCTCGGCGATCCATTCCGGCTGGTCGGGAACGGTGTGCAACCCCTTCAGGCTACCGAACGCGAACAGTGCGCCCATGGTGACGGTGAGCAGTGCGGTCTGGTGCCAGAGGTAGATCGCCATCGCGGAGCGGTTGGCCGCCGCGACGGCCGATCGCGCCCGGGCGTGTCGCGTCCAGCGGGTCAGGGGTCCGTGCAGCAGCGTCGCGAGGCCCGTCTGGGCGAGGCCGAACGCGACCGCCGCCAGCGTCGGCGGGCTGAGGTTGGAGACCGCGGCGCCCGGGACGCCGACCATGCTCGCCGGGTATCCGGCCGACAGGACGAGCAGCGCGGTCGCCGCTGTGCCGCCGCCCAGCAGCGCGAGCCCGGCCCCGCGGGACCGCAGCGCTCCGTTCGCCCAGCCCACCCCGAGGTAGAACGGCAGGAGCCAGGCGGTGAGGACGGTGGCCCAGCCCGTCCAGCCGGGCGCGCCCAGGGCGAAGCGGCCGAGGTCGATCCCCGCGGTCGCGGCGACCAGGAGCGCCGCTCCGGCGAGCCCGAAGCGGGTCCAGGCGGCCGCGATGAGCGGGGTGAACGCCGTCAGCACCACGTAGACGCAGAGGAACCACAGCGGGCTCAGCACCAGTTCGATCAGCGCGCGGACGCTGCTCTCCGGAAGACCGGCGCGCGGCAGGGCCGCGGCGGCCGCGACCCAGACGATCGCCAGGGCCGGGAGGGGTCGGGCGAAGCGCGCCAGGCGCCGCCGCATGCGGCGGCTCCAGGGTTCGCCGGGGCGCAGGCTCTTCGCCGCCGAGTAGCCGCCGACGAGGAAGAACACGGCGAGCGTCTGCAGGACCCAGGTGAGGGGCGCCAGTTCGGGCATCGCCTTGAGCGGGCTGGCGACGTGGAGCCGGCGGCCAGGGGAGTCCACGACGAGCGCGGTGACGAGCCAGTGGCCGAGGACGACGCCGAGGATCGCGAAGGCGCGCAGGGCGTCCACGGCCCTGTCTCTGCCCCCGTCGCCGCCGCGGCTCCGGTTTTCAGGCACGGGTGACCTCCGCGTCGCGCCCGAGGGCGATCAGGGCGAGGTTGCGCAGCGCGAGGGAGCCGGGCTTCAGGTAGCCGCTGTGGGGACCCGTCCCGGCGTCGAAGCGCAGGGCGCCGAAGCCGGGCGAGACGGGATCGGCGCCGAACCCCAGCCCGGCGAACCGGACGTGGGGGACGTACCGCACCCAGTCGCCCTTCGCCCGGCCCGCCCAGACCCGCGCCGACGTCCCGAGGTCGGAGACGTGGCGCAGGGTGGTGCCGGGGCTGCCGAACAGGACGATGTCGTCCACCGGCAGGGGCGGCAGGCGCCGGGCGGCCCTGCCGCAGACCACCGAGCCGTAGCTGTGGCAGAGCAGGGCGAACCGGGCCCGCCCGTTCACCGCGTGCACGCCGGCGAGGAGGCGCTGGAGACCCCGCGCGCCCTTCTCCGCACGTCCGCTGGTCAGGGCGCCGGCGCTCAGCGTCGAGGGGGAGTCGTAGCCGAGCCAGGCGATGACGGCGATCCGCGCGCCGGGCGCGGCGGCGCGGGCCTGCCGGTAGAGCGCCCGGCTGCCGCCGCCGACGAACTTGGGCGAGTCGTAGTTGGCCAGCGAGTTGTCCGCGCCGGGCACGACCACCGCGATCCGGTCGGCGTGCCGGAGGTCGCCCAGGACCTCCACAGCGCGCCCGTCGCCTCGCGCGTCGAACGACAGGAACCGCCGGTCCGGCCCCGCGAAGGCGGACAGGGCCCGTGCCCGCCCCTCGTCATGGACGCGCGCCGCGGTGGCCAGGGCGCGCGTGATGTCCCGGCCGGCCGCCTGGAAACGGGCGTCGAGGGCCGACGCCGACAGTGCGGGGGCCGGTGCCGGCGGCGCGTACACCTCGGCGTGCCCCGCGGCGGCCGTCGAGCCGGCCGCGGCCAGCACCGAGACGGCGGCGACGGTCCTGCGAACGCTGGGCATCCGGGGGGTCCTTCCTGGTCAGTGGGGTGGAGCACTGATCAGGAAGGTAGGAATCAGACGTGTCAGCGCACATCGGCCGACGGTGCCGTTCCGTGCCGTGCGCCCCCGGTATGACGGGATGAGCCCCCGGTATGACAGGACGCGGCCGGCGTCAGTCGCCGGGCCGCACCAGCCCCACCTCGTAGGCGTAGACGATCGCCTGCGGGCGGTCGCGCAACCCGAGCTTCATCAGGATCCGCCCGAAGTGCGTCTTGACGGTCTGCTCGGCGACGACGAGCCGCCCGGCGATCTCGCCGTTGGACAGGCCGCGCGCCACCAGCGCGAGCACCTCGGTCTCCCGCTCGGTCAGCTCCTCCAGCCGCTTGCGGGACGGCGCGCGCGGGCCCCCGAGCCGGGAGAACTCCGCGATGAGCCGCCGCGTGACCGACGGGGACAGCAGCGCGTCGCCCGCCGCCACCACCCGCACCGCGTCGGCGAGCTCGGTCGCGGACGCGTCCTTGAGCAGGAACCCGCTGGCGCCGGCCCGCAGCGCCTCGTAGACGTAGTCGTCCAGGTCGAACGTCGTCAGCATGAGGACCTTGGGGGCGCCGTCCCCGGCGCCGGCGAGCAGCCGGCGGGTCGCCTCCAGGCCGTCCATGACCGGCATCCGGACGTCCATCAGCACCACGTCGGGACGCACCTCGGCGACGCGGCGCAGCCCCTCCGCGCCGTCGGCGGCCTCGCCCGCGACCTCGATGTCGGGCTGGGCGTTCAGCAGCACGCCGAAGCCGGTGCGCACCATGCCCTGGTCGTCGACGATCACGACCCGGATCGTCACGTCGCCTCCCGCGCCTTCACCGGCAGCGATGCGGTCACGGCGAATCCTCCCTCGGACGTGGGGCGGGCGGTCAGCTCGCCGCCCAGCGCGGCGGCCCGCTCCCGCATCCCGACCAGCCCGTGGCCGCCGCCGGGAAGCGGCGGAACGGACCCCGGGCCGCCCGCGGGCGGGCCGTTGACGACGCCGAGCCACACTATGCCGCCGTCGCAGGACGCTTCGACCTCGACGCGGGAACCGGGCGCGTGCCGCATGGCGTTGCTCAGCGCCTCCTGCAGGATCCGGTACGCGGTGAGCCCCACGCCGGGGGGCAGTCCCGCCAGGTCGCCGTCCAGCCGGGTCTCGACGCGCAGCCCGGCGCCGCGCGCGTTGCCGACGAGCTCGTCCAGCCGCTCCAGGCTCGGCTGCGGGGCGGTGTCGGCGCCGTCCTCCGCGCGCAGGACGCCGAGGATGCGGCGCAGCTCCGTCAGCGCGTCGAGCGCGGTCGCGCGGATCTCGGCGAGGTCGCGGCGCGTCTCGTCCGGGACGGTCTCGACCTTGTACGGTGCGGCCTCCGCCTGGATGGCGATCATCGACATGTGGTGCGCGACGACGTCGTGCAGCTCCCGCGCGATCCGCTGCCGCTCGGTCAGCACCGCCTCGGCGTCCTGGTGCCGCTTCTCCTGCTCGGCCAGCTCGCGCCGCGACGTCTGCCGGACGCGGACGGCGTACCCCACCGCCAGCGGCAGCAGGAGCAGCACCGACGCCCCGGCCCCCGACGCCGGATCCTTGATCCACACTCCGGCGAACGAGATGATCGCGACGCCCAGCGTGACGTCGCGCGAGCAGCGCACCGCGACCGTGTACACGGTCACGACCGCCGCGAACGAGCCCGCCGGGACGTAGGGGACGGTCAGCCAGTCGCCGACGTCGATCAGCGCCATCGCCAGGAAGCTCAGCCGCCACGCGCCGAGCGGGTGCCGGTCCCGCAGCGCCAGCGGCGCCGTCACGGCGACGGCGATGAAGAACTTCGTCCCGTCGGACACGTCGAGGCCGCGCCGCATCGTCTCGGTGGTCAGCAGCGACACCGTCCCGGCGACGAGCCCGACGGTGAGGGCCAGCCCGAACAGGTTCGCGACCAGCCCGTACGGCAGCCGCCCCACGCCGATGTACCGCGTCCAGCGCAGCAGCAGGGGCCACGGCCGGTTCAGCGGCGCCGGTTCGGCCCTGCCGGTCACGGCGGCGGCGAGCAGCACGTCCCGCAGGACGCCGCGCAGCGTCAGATTCTCCCCGGACATGGCCCCAGGCTAGGGAGCCCCGGTCTCGCTCGGATGACACCGTGGTGGGACGTGCCGGGTCATACCTGGGTACGGTGCGAGGCGTGGAGCCCGTCGAAGCGCTGCGCCGCATCGCGTTCCTGCTGGAGCGCGCCCATGAGCCGACCTACCGCGTGCGGGCGTTCCGCACGGCCGCCGACCGCGCCGAGCGGACGGCCCCGGACGAGCTGGCCGGCCGCGCGCGCGACGGGACGCTCACCGCGCTGCCCGGCATCGGCAAGGTCACCGCCCTGGTGATCGAGGAGGCGCTGCGCGGCGAGACCCCCGTCTACCTGCGCCGCCTGGAGGCCACCGAGGGTGAGCCTCTGGACGAGGCCACGGCCGCGCTCCGCTCCGCCCTCAAAGGCGACCTGCACACCCACAGCGACTGGTCCGACGGCGGGTCCCCGATCCTGGAGATGGCCGAGACCGCCCGCTCCCTGGGCCACGATTACCTCGCGCTCACCGACCACTCGCCGCGCCTGAAGGTCGCGAACGGCCTGTCCGCCGACCGTCTGCGCCGCCAGCTCGACGTCGTCGCCGAGCTCAACGCCTCCCTGGCGCCGTTCCGCATCCTCACCGGCATCGAGGTCGACATCCTGGAGGACGGCGCGCTCGACCAGGAGCCCGAGCTCCTCGACCGCCTCGACGTCGTCGTCGCGAGCGTGCACTCCAAGCTCCGCATGGACCGCGTCGCCATGACCAAGCGGATGGTCGCCGCGATAGCGAACCCGCGCGTGAACGTCCTCGGCCACTGCACCGGGCGCATCGTGAAGGCCGGCGGCAGGCGCGGCGGCCTGCGTCCGGAGTCGGAGTTCGACGCGGCGCTCGTCTTCGACGCCTGCGCCGCCTACGACGTCGCCGTCGAGATCAACTCCCGCCCGGAGCGCCTCGATCCGCCGAAGCGCCTGCTGCGCCTGGCGGTCGAGGCGGGCTGCCGCTTCTCCGTCGACTCCGACGCCCACGCGCCCGGGCAGCTCGACTGGCAGC
The DNA here is from genome assembly GCF_040674655.1 of Actinomadura sp. NPDC049753. Classification (NCBI taxonomy): domain Bacteria; kingdom Bacillati; phylum Actinomycetota; class Actinomycetes; order Streptosporangiales; family Thermomonosporaceae; genus Actinomadura; species Actinomadura sp. NPDC049753. Next base: position 17,393 of record NZ_JBFARL010000074.1, read on the forward strand.
CGTTCGGCTGCGAGCGGGCCGCCCGGTGCGGGGTGCCGGCGTCGCGGGTCGTCAACGCTCTCCCCGCCGACGACCTCCTCGCCTGGACGCGCGCGAAGCTCTGACGGTCAGCACGGCCTCCGGTGGATGTGCCCGGGGAAGGAGGCGCCCTTGGCGATGATCTCCACGGGGGAGAACTCCTCCGGCGCCAGGCCCTCGAACCCGGTCTCGACGATGTCGCTGTAGAGGGACGAGGAGACGATCAGAGCCATCTCGCGGGCGGGGTCGGCGCGCAGTTCGTCCCGCAGCTCCTGCGAGTCGAGGAGCCGGGAGACGACGATCGGCGCCTGGCCCACCGCCCCGAAGAGCCCGTCGGACAGCGGACCGTGGTGCATCGCCACCCGCAGCCTGATCGGCGGCCTGCGCTCCTCGTTGAGCTCGGCCAGCGCGGCGGCCAGCGCGCGCGGATAGGACACGAGCACCAGCAGCCCGTCGGTGTCGGGCGGAAGGATCGCCATCTCGCCGTCGCCGCCGACCTGCCGCAGCCAGGCCCGCCGGTCGAGACCGGCCGCGGCCGCCGCGCTCTCCAGGACCTCGTGCAGATCGAGCTGGACCTGCTTCTGCTCCGCCGTGCTCAGCTTGCTGTAGCCCTCGATGTCGACCGCGATGAGAAAGTGATACGTCAGTCGGTCGGTCACCGGGACGGTGAACGGCACGTCCGCCGCGTCCGTCGCCGCCGTGTTCTCCGCCCCTGTGTTCGCCGCCGCCGTGTTCGCCGCTGCGCTGCTCATCCGCTACCCCGGCGGGTGACCTGGCGTTCGTAATACCCCGGTCCTCATCACACCTCTGCCTTCGGTCATGGCCGACGCGCCCACTGCCCCCTCTTCGTATGTTGCGCGCCCGCCGGCGTTCGTGCAAGGTTGCATGTAGGATTTCTTGTAACTCTGCACGAGAGTTTTCAGGAGGAGGCCATGGCGGTCCGCCAGTCGCCGTCCGTGCGGGCCCGTCAGCTCGCCCGCGAACTGCGCGGCCTGCGCACCCGCGCCGGAGTGACGATCGACCAGGTCGCCGCCGAGATGCGCTGGTCGACGGCCAAGGTCTCCCGGATCGAGACCGCCTACACCCTGATCACCGTCCCGGACCTGCACCGCCTGCTCGCCTTCTACGGGGTGGAGGAGGCGGCGGTCGAGCGCTACGTCAAGCTGGCCCGGGCCGCGCGCGAACGGGGCTGGTGGGAGACCTACGGCGAGACGCTCGGGGAGCGCTACGCCGCCTTCATCGGCCTGGAGGCCGACGCGCAGGCGATGCACTCCTACCGGGTGGCGATCATCCACGGCCTGCTGCAGACGGCCGACTACACCCGCGCCTGCATGATGGCCAACGTCCCCGCGCTGTCTCCCGGCGAGGTCGACCGGCAGGTCGAGATCCGGTTGAAGCGGCAGGCCCGGCTGCGCTCCCTCGAGGCGATGGAGCTCTTCGCCGTCCTGGACGAGGGGGCGCTGCGCCGGCGGATCGCCGACGACGCGGTGATGCGGGGCCAGCTGGAGTACCTGCTGGAGGCCGGGATGCAGTCGAATGTGAGAATTCTGGTCATTCCTTTTGACAACGGCTATCCTGGCGGGCTCACGGACTTCAGCATTCTGAAGTTCCAGGAACCCGAGTACCCGGATATCGTTTACATCGAGCAGATGGGCGGTAGTCTCATCATCGAAGATGAGAGCCAGGTCTTCCGTTTTACGAGCGCGTTCGAGAAAATTTGCGGTAATGCGCTCGACGACGCCGGTTCGCGTGACCTCATCGCGCGCATCGCCAGGGCGTACTAGTAGAACAGTGAATCTCCGTTAATGACAACGACGTCTCATGGTGCCGCCCTCGAATGGCGTAAGAGCACCCGTAGTGCCGCCGGTGACGAATGCGTCGAACTGGCCGCCGGAATTGCCGCCGGCGGCCGGGCCCCGGCCGTGCTCGTCCGCGATTCCAAGGCGCCGGCCGGAACCGTTCTCCGCTTCGGGGGCTCCGAGTTCGCCGCCTTTCTGGGGCGGGTGAGACGCGGCGAACTCGACCCGTGAGACGTCAGCCGCCGAGGGCGTGGACCATGCGCATGATGGTCTCGACCTGCTTGCCGCCCTTCATGTCGTAGGCGGTGTCGCCGCCGTAGCCCCACCAGTTCCAGCAGCCCTGCGGGTTGCCGCCCAGCCAGCTGGACGCGGTGGCCTGCGGATACAGGACGATCATGCCGTTGGTGTCGGCGTACTCGTTGAGGTGGGTCTTCGTCGCGAACGCGTTCCCGACGACGCCGCGGCCCTGCTGGCAGCCGTGCAGCGCCACCATCAGCCTGCACGTCCCCGACTGGCAGCTCGCCGGGATGTAGGCGAAGCCCGTCGCGTCCATGCTGATGGACGAGGCGCTCCCGCCCGGCGCGTAGGCGTTCTGGTCGAACTCCATGAGCGTGCCGCCCGGTGAGGACGCCGGCGAGGCCACGGACCCGAACAGGTGCCCCAGCATCGAGCGCTCCGGGTCGTCACCGCACTTGTTGATGTAGGGGGTGTAGGTGGCCGAGCAGGGGTTGGGGCCGAGCGGGCTGACCCAGGCGTGCCCGGACGGCGAGGTCTTGGTGTAGGAGACGCTGGCCCCGAAGTCCCGGTAGAAGCCGGCGAGGTCGTCGTTCACCGACTGCTTCACCGTCGAGTCGTTCGTCCCGTGGTAGATCCACACCGGGTGCCCGGACAGGTTGCCCACCGGGTCCACGCGTCCCTGCGCCGAGCGGTCGCGGGCCGTCCGCTCCAGTTCCGCGGGGTTGTCGTCGTAGAGGTCGTTCATGCACGCGAGCTGCGCGGTCGTCACGTCGCCCCGCGCGCAGTGGTAGGGCCCGGCGGTGAAGATGCCGGCGCCACGGAACGTCCCGGAGTAGGCGATGTGGAGCTGGTCGGCCATGTAGCCGCCGGACGAGACGCCGCTGACGTACGAGGCGCTGATCGAGTGGCGGGGAAGCGCGGCGGCGGCCGCGGACGCGGGCGACGCGCTGACGGTCGTTAAGGCGAGCGCGGCGGCCGCGATGAACGGGGTGGGTTTCATGGTTTTCCCCTAGCTGAGGGAGCAGGTGTTCACGGTGTCGCCCGAGGCGGGGCGGGGGAGCGTGGCGCTCTTCGGTGGCGTGGTGCCGTGCTGCGTCCAGGACTCCAGGGCCGTGAAGGCCGTGCGCATGCACGGCAGGAGCGGGCGCAGGCGGTCGGGGAAGGAGTCGTAGAGGCCGTCGACGTGGTTGGCGGCCTCCAGGCGGTAGTAGCGGTAGAGCGCCTTTCCCATGGCGCGGACGAGCTTCGCGTAGACGTCGGAGTCGGTGCCGATGGGCAGGAGCGTGTCGTAGGTGCCGTGAAGGGTGATCAGGGGCTTGCGGATGCGGCCCGTGAGGGCCACGCGGGCGACGGCACGGTGGACGCTCCTCGGACGCGCGGCGTAGTCGTAGGCGGCCTCCTCTCCCGTGTAGGCGGGGTCGAACTCCTCGCGGTAGATGCGCTGGGTGAGTCCCCAATAGACCTGGTCGTGGAACGGCCAGAGGAACTCCGAGCCGGGGGCGAGACCCGCGTTCAGGAGGGCTTTGTGGGCGGACGGGTCGCCGGTGGCCGCGTAGGACGGGTAGGCGCGCAGCACCTGCGGCAGGTAGGTGAACAGGTTCGGGCCGTCGGCGCGCCAGAGCGTGCCCTCCGCGTCGATGCCGCCGTCGTACAGCTCTGGGCGGTTCTCCAGTTGCCAGCGGACGAGGTATCCGCCGTTGGAGATCCCGGCCGCGTACGTGCGGCGCGGGGCGCGCCCGTACCGTTGCGCGACGACCTTCTTCGCGGCCCGCGTGAGCTGCGTGACCCGCTCGTTCCATTCGACGACGGCGTCGCCGGGGCGGCGGCCGTCCTTGAAGAACTCGGCGCCGCTGTTGCCCTTGTCCGTCGCGGCGTAGGCGTAGCCCTTGGCGAGCGCCCAGTCGGAGATGGTGAAGTCGTTGGCGTACTGCCGCCGGGTGCCGGGCGAGCCGGCGACGACGAGCCCGCCGTTCCACCGCTCGGGCAGGCGGATGACGAACTGGGCGTCGTGGTTCCAGCCGTTGTTGGTGTTGAACGTCGAAGTGTCGGGGAAGTAGCCGTCCAGCTGGACGCCCGGCACCCCGGACGGGTTGCGCGTCCCGGCGGCGTGCAGCCCGGCCCAGTCGGCCGGGACGGTGTGGCCCGAGCCGGCCGTCCCCGCGGTCGTGAGGTCGCCGAGGCAGGCGGCCACCTGCTTCTCCGCCCCCGGCACCGCGAGCCCGGGCGCGCAGCCGGGGCTCTGCCGCGCGTCGGCCTGCACGGCCAGGGGCGCGACCAGGGCCGCGGTGAGGGCGCCGGCCACGGTGCCGGCGGTAAGGGCGGGGCGGACGATGGGCATTCCGGCTCCTCGGGACGGACGTCAGATGCCCGCCATGGTGAGCGCCGGTTGTGACCACTGCCACGTGGCCCGCACACATATCGCGTCGACCCGCCATGTGCCCGTGGTCGTGACCTGCGCGTGATGTGGCTCACACCCGTATCCGGCCATCCGAATGTGGGTGCCGGTCACATGGTCCGGTCCGCGGGCGCCACCTAGCGTTCCCGGTCACGGCGGCCCGAGTGCGATTCGGGCCGTCCACGACGAGCGCGAGGAGGGCGCATGGGCGACCCGGACCGTAAGGCCCCGGTGCTGGCGGCGCGCGGCCTGGTCAGGGAGTTCCGCGGCTTCAGGGCCGTGGACGGCGTGGACCTCGACGTCGCCGAGGGGTCCGTCCACGCGCTGGTGGGGCCGAACGGCGCGGGAAAGACCACGCTGTTCAACCTGCTCACCGGATTCCTGAAGCCGACCGCGGGCAGCGTCCGGCTCGGCGCGCACGAGCTGGCCGGGCGGCCCCCCGAGCTGATCGCCAGACTCGGCCTCGCCCGGTCGTTCCAGATCACGAGCCTGTTCGCCGAGCTCACGCCGCGCCAGCACGTGGAGCTGGCGCTCGCCGGGCGCACCGGCCTCGGCTGGCGGTTCTGGCGCTCGGACAAGGCGCTCGGCCGCCACTCCGAGCGCGCCGCCGAACTGCTCGGGCAGGTCGGGCTGGACGAGCACGCGGACGTCCCGGCCGGGTCGCTGGCCTACGGCCGCAAGCGCGCCCTCGAACTGGCGCTGGCCCTCGCGCTGGACCCGAAGGTGCTGCTCCTGGACGAGCCGACCGCCGGCATGGGCGTCGAGGACGTCGGCCGCACCGTCGACCTCATCAAGAAGGTGCGCGACGGGCGGACCGTGGTGATGGTCGAGCACAACATGAGCGTCGTCTCCAGCCTCGCCGACCGGGTCACCGTCCTGCAGCACGGCCAGGTCCTCGTCGAGGGCCCCTACGCCGAGATCCGCCACGACCCCCGCGTCGTCACCGCCTACCTCGGAGACTCCCATGCTGCGCATTGACGGACTGTCGGCCTGGTACGGCGAGGCCCAGGCCCTGCGCGAGGTGTCGCTGCACGTCGACGAGGGGGAGATCGTCACCCTCGTCGGGCGCAACGGCGCCGGGAAGACCACGCTCCTGCGCTCCCTGATGGGGCTGCACCGGGGCGCGTCGGGCACGGTCCGGTTCCTGGACGAGGACATCTCCGGCCTGAGCCCGCACCGGCGCGCCCGGCGCGGCCTCGGCTACGTCCCCGACGACCGCGGCATCTTCGCGACGCTCTCGGTGGAGGAGAACCTCACCCTGCCGCCCGTGACGGGCCCCGACCCCTGGTCGCTGGAGCGGGTGTACGAGACCTTCCCGCGTCTGCGGGAGCGGCGCCGGTTCCCCGGGACGAAGCTGTCGGGCGGCGAGCAGCAGATGCTCGCGCTCGCCCGGGTGCTGCGGACCGGCGCCCGCCTGCTCCTGTGCGACGAGCCCACCGAGGGCCTGTCGCCGCTGATCGTCCAGCAGATCGGCGAGATCCTCCGCGAGGTCAAGGCGGCCGGGGTGACCGTCCTGCTCATCGAGCAGAACGTGCACTTCGCCGCGACCGTCGCCGACCGCCACCACCTGCTCGCCGAGGGCCGGATCGTCGAGTCCATGGACAACGACGAGGTCCGCGCCCGCGAGAGCGAACTCCTCCAGTACCTCGGAATATAGGGAGACCCCGATGAGAGTTCTCGGACGCTCGGCCGCGCTCGCGACCGCCGGAGCGCTGCTGGCCGGCTGCGCGGGCGGACCCGGCGGGGGCGGGGGGAAGATCAGCGATGACAAGCTGGTGCTGGCGGTGCTGACCGACCAGTCCGGCGTCTACGCCGACCTTTCGGGCAAGAACGCCGTCGAGGCGGTGAAGATGGCCGTCGCCGACTTCAAGGCCAAGTACGGCGGCAAGGCCGTGACCGACAAGATCGAGGTCATCTCCGCCGACCACCAGAACAAGCCCGAGGTCGCCAACTCCAAGGCCCAGGAGCTCTACGACCGCAAGAAGGCCGACCTGATCCTGGACGTGCCCACCTCGTCCGCCGCGCTCGCCGTCGCCACCGTCGCCAAGAACAAGAAGAAGCTGTTCATCGACGTCGGCGCCGCGACGACCGAGCTGGAAGGCAAGCAGTGCAACAAGTACACCTTCCACTACGGCTACAACAGCTACATGCTCGCCCACGGGACGGGCACCGGCGTCACCAAGGACGGCGGTAAGAACTGGTACATCGTCTACCCGGACTACGCGTTCGGGCAGGACATGCAGAAGACGTTCACGACGGCCATCAAGGGCGCCGGGGGCAGCGTCGTGAAGAGCGACCCGACGCCGTTCCCGAACGACAACTTCTCCACGTTCCTGCTGAAGGCCCCGGGCCTGAAGCCCAAGCCGCAGGTGCTCGGCGCCATGCAGGCCGGCGGCGACCTCGTCAACCTGGTCAAGCAGTACAACGAGTACAAGCTGCGCGACAAGGGCGTGAAGCTCGCCGCGGGCCTGATGTTCATCACCGACATCCACTCGCTCGGCTCGGACGCCCTCGCCGGGACCCGCTTCACCGACTTCTGGTACTGGAACGCCAACCCCGGCAACCGCGCCTGGGCCGACAAGTTCAAGGCGAAGACCGGCGCCCGCCCGACGGCCGTGCAGGCGGCCGACTACTCGGCGGCGCTCCAGTACCTGGAGGCCGTGCAGCGCGGCGGCACCGACAAGTCCGACGACGTGGTGAAGCAGCTCGAAGGCGCCAAGGTCAACGACGCCTTCACCTCCACCGGCACGATCCGCGCCGAGGACCACCTGCTCACCCACGACGCCTACGTCGCCGAGGTCAAGCCCAAGAGCGAGGTCAAGGAGCCCTGGGACTACGAGAAGATCGTCAGCACGATCCCGGCGGCGGAGGCGTTCCAGCAGCCCGACCCGTCCTGCTCCCTCTAGGCGGGCCGCGACGTGCTGCAACAGGCGTTCAACGGGCTGGTGGGCGGGGCTTTCTACGCCCTGCTCGCCCTCGGCCTGGCCGTCATCTTCGGGATGCTGGGCGTGGTCAACTTCGCGCACGGCGCGTTCTACATGCTCGGCGCCTTCGGCTCCTTCGTGCTGCTCGACTCCTTCGGCGTGAACTTCTGGCTCGCGCTGCTGATCGTGCCCGTCGTCCTCGGGATCGCGGGCGTGCTGCTGGAGCGGCTGTTCATCCACAGGCTCGCGCCGCTCGACCCGCTCTACAACTTCCTGTTCACCTTCGGGCTCGCGCTGATCCTCCAGGACCTGGTGAAGCGCAAGTACGGGGTGCAGTCGCAGCCCTACCCGCGCCCGTCCGCGCTGGACGGGTCGATCGACCTCGGCCTGTTCACCTACCCGACCTACCAGGTGTTCGTGCTGGCGGTGTCGGTGCTGGTGTGCGGCGCCGTGTGGGTGGTGCTGACCCGCACCCGCGTCGGCATGATCGTCCGGGCGGCGACCGAGCGGCCCGAGCTGTCGCGCGCCCTCGGCATCGACGTCGCCCGCTGGGTGACGCCGGTGTTCGGGTTCGGCATCGCGCTCGCCGCGTTCGCCGGCGTGCTCGCCGCGCCGATGCGGGCGGTCAACCCGCTGATGGGCTCCGACCTGATCATCACGGTGTTCGCGGTGGTCGTGATCGGCGGACTGGGGTCGGTGTTCGGCTCGGTCGCCGCCGGCTTCGCGGTCGGCCTCGTGTCGGCCCTCGGCAACTACTACGTCCCGTCGCTGTCGCAGACGCTGGTGTTCATCCTGATGGCCGCCGTGCTGCTGTGGCGCCCCGCCGGCCTGTTCGGACGCGAGGAGGCCCTGTGACCGCGAGAGATCCTGTGACCGCGAGAGATCCTGTGACCGCGAGAGATCCTGTGACCGCGAGAGATCCTGTGACCGCCGGAGATCCTGTGACCGCCGAGGAGATCTCGTGATCCTCTCCAAGCTGGCCGGACGGCCGGTCCTGCTGGCCGCGGGGCTCGTGGCGGCGCTCGTCCTGCCCTGGTTCGTCTACCCGCCGGTCGCCCTGGACATCGTCTGCTGGGCGCTGTTCGCGGCCGCCGTCGACCTGCTGCTCGGCTTCACCGGGCTCCTGTCGTTCGGGCACGCGGCCTTCTGGGGCGGCTCGGCGTACGCCACCGGCCTGATCGCGCTGCACTCCGGGCTGCCGTTCCCCGTGGCCGTGCTGGGCGGCGCCGCCTTCGCGGCCGCCCTCGCCGTCCCGATCGGCTTCCTGTCGGTGCGGCTGCGCGGCATCTACTTCGCGATGGTCACGCTGGCCTTCGCACAGATGGTCTACTTCATCGCCAACCAGTGGAGGGACGCGACCGGCGGCGAGAACGGCCTGCAGGGCATCCCCCGGGAGCTGTTCGGGGTGGACCTGTCCGACCCGTTCTTCTTCTACTACGCCGCGCTGCCGTTCATCCTGGTCGGGATGTTCGTCGCCTGGCGCATCGTCCGTTCCCCCTTCGGCAGGGTGCTGATGTCGATCCGCGACAACCCGAACAGGGCGCGGGCGCTCGGCTACAGCATCGACCGCTACAAGCTGCTGGCCTTCGTCCTGTCGGCGGCCCTGTCGGGCCTCGCGGGCGGCCTGTTCACCGTCGGGCACGGCTTCGCGTCCCTGCAGGGCGTGTACTGGACGACCTCGGGCCAGGCCGTGATGATGGTCGTCCTCGGCGGCATCGGCACCCTGTGGGGCGGGGCCATCGGCGCCGCGCTGATCGTGGAGCTGAACGACTACCTGGCCACCGCCGGGTTCGAGGAGACCGGGATCATCACCGGCGCGATCTTCATCGTGGTCGTGCTGCTGTTCCGCCGCGGCGTCTGGGGCACCGCCCGCGACCTCGTGGCGGCCCGCACGTCCCGCGCCCGGCCCGCGCCCGAGAACAAGGACACCAAGGTCGAGGCCTCCGTCTGACGCCCGCCCCGGCGACGACGCGCGGCGCGCCCCTCCCGAAGGGGCGGGCCGCGCGCCGTCGCGGGGCGCCGGCCGCCGGAGCGGGGGCGTACCGGCCGAGCGGCGTCAGTGGTCGACGCCCATCTGGGCCATCAGGGTCGCGTTGTCCTCGATGTGCCAGTCCTGGACGATCCTGTCGGCGCCCACCTGCTGGATGTCGATGGCGTTGAACTCGACCTTCTGGCCCGTGCCCTGCACGCCGTTGAAGGCCCCGGTGAAGTGGCCGCGGAAGACCAGCCGCGCGGTGATCTTGTCGCCGGTGACCAGGACGTCGGCGAGTTCGCAGGTCAGGTCGGGGACGGCGGCGCGGAACCCCTTCGAGGCGAACACCGGCCCCGCGGGACCCTGCGGACGTCCGGCGGGCAGGGTGTTGTCCTCGAACTCCGGGCCGACCGCGGCGTCGAGGTATTCCTGCCGGCCGGTGTTCCAGAAGGTGTACAGCCGCTGGGCCAGGTGGACTTCGAGCCGGGCGCGCTCTTCGCCGATCGAGCGGTCGACGGTGAGCGCCCCGGGCTTCACCAGGTCGGGCGAGGGGTCGACCAGCCGCCACGGCCAGGCGTGCGGGTCGGCTGCGGGGACGGCGTTGCGGAAAGACATGGTGTTGCTCCTTGGACTGGTCGGGGTCATGCCGGGATTGCGGGACCGAGTGGCAAGGCCGGGCGGTCGACGCGCTTATCGGCGACACCCCAACTCTGACCTGAACAGTGCCTATTAGTCCAAGGCTTGTTTTCTACCGAAGCGATAAATTGTGCTCATGGCAACGCTGCGGCAGCTCGAGTACCTGGTCACCGTGGTCGACACCGGCTCGTTCACCCGTGCCGCGGAACGGCTGCACGTGACCCAGCCCGCGCTCTCCCACCAGATCAGGGCCCTGGAGACCGCTTTGGGCGGCGCGCTGCTCGAACGCCTCCCGCGCTCCGTCCGGCTCACCCCCATGGGCCGTGCGGTCCTGCCGCACGCCCGCGCCGCGCTCGCCGAGGCCGTCCGGCTGCACTCCGCGGCCCGCCGCTCCACCGGGCTGGACGAGGGCGAGCTGGAGGTCGCCGTGATCTACTCCGTCAGCCTCGGCATCCTCCCGCCGGTCCTGCGCGCCTGGCGGCGGCGGCACCCGGGGGTGCGGATCCGGCTCCGCGAGTACCCGCACACCGACGACCTTCAGGCCGCGATGGCCGCGGGCCGCGCGGACCTCGCCGTCGGCCCCGCCCCGGTCGGCTGGGAAGGGCCCGTCCAGGAACTGGGCACCGAGGAGTTCGCCATCGTGCTCCCCGCGGACGACCCCCTCGCCGCGAGCCCGACCGGAACCCTCGCCCTCGCCGAGCTCGCCGGCCATGCCTGGGTGCACTACTCCCCGGAGAACGGCCTGGCCGACCTGCTCGACCGGGTCTGCGCGCAGGCGGGGTTCCACCCCCAGGCCGCCGTCCGGGCCGAGCAGACCTCCGCCGCGCTCCTGCTGGGCGCCAGCCTCGGCCCCGCCCTGGTCCCGGCCAACATCATCCCGCCGAGCTTCGACGGCGCCGCCCTCCGCGCGGATCCCCCGATCCGCCGCGTCCTGACGGCCTACACCCGCACCCGTCCCGACCATCTGACCGGCGCCTTCACCGATCTTCTGGCCCGTCAGGCCCGTGTGGCCCCGCCGCATCTCCCGGCGAGCGGTCCCTCCACGGGCCGGTCTCCGGCGCCCTAGCCGGGCATGGCGTCAGCGGGAGAGACGGTGTCAGCGGGAGAGACGGTGGAGGCGCAGGGCGAGCTGGAGTTCCAGGGCCCGCTCGGGGGTCTGCCAGTCGTCGCCGAGGAGCCGGGCGATGCGGTCGAGGCGCTGGCTCACGGTGTTGACGTGGATGTGCAGCCGCTCGGCCGTCCGCGACAGGCTGCCGCCCGTCCCGAAGTAGGCCTCCAGGGTCTGGACGAGGGCCGTGCCGCGCCGCTCGTCGTAGTCGAGGACGGGACCGAGCGAGCTTCCGAGGAAGCCCGTCACGTCGCGGTCGTCCCCGATGAGCAGGCCGACGAAGCCGAGCTCGGACGCGCCGGCGCCGTCGCCGCGGCGCCCGAGGGCCAGCAGCGCGTCGGCGCAGCGCTGCGCCTCCCGGTGCGCGGAGGCGACCTCGCCCGGGCCGCGCACCGGGCCGGCCGCGCCGACCGTGGCGGGGCCGCCGAGGGAGGCGCCGAGCTCCTTGGCGACCCGCCTCGCCGCCTCGCCCGGCCGGTCGCCCGGCAGCAGCAGGACGACCTCCTCCGCCCGCGAGGCGGCCAGCCCGTGCTCCACCGCCGCGAACGACGACGCCCAGAAGGCCGCGCGGGGCCGGTGCTCGCGGGAGTCGTACTTGGCGCACAGCACCACGTGCGGGGCGCCCAGGTCGACGCCGACGCGCCGCGCCCGCGCCGTCAGCGCCTCGGCGCCCGCCCGGCGGCCGGTCAGCAGGTCGTCCAGCAGCTCGCCGCGCACCCGGCCCTCGGCCTCGGTGGCGCTGCGCTGGAACAGCAGCAGCAGCGCGGTGACGAGCGCCGCCCGCTCCAGGATCCGCTGGTCGGCGTCGTCCACCTCGTCGGCGGTGCGCAGCACCAGCGTGCCGAGCATCTCGTCGCCGGTGGAGACCGAGGCGATCCACAGGTCGCCGCGCCTGACCGTCCGGCCCTGGGCGCGCGCGGAGTGCGCCGAGGCCGAGACGCCGCCGAGCTCGTCGTCGCCGAGGGGCTCCGGCGCGGCGCCGGTCGTCGCGAGCCTGCGTCCGTCGGCGTCCAGGACGTGCAGGGTGCCGCCCAGCAACTCGGTCACCACGGCGCCGACGTCCTCCACGCCGCCGCCCCGGACCACCACGGCGGTCATCCGGTCGTGCGCGCGCGCCGCCCGCTCCACGGCCGCGCTGCGCGCCTTGACCTCCTCGTTGGCGGCGCTCAGCTCGGTCAGGGCGGTGCGGGTCTCCTCCAGGAGGCGGGCGTTGTCGATGGCGATCGCGGCGTGCGCGGCGAGCGAGCCGAGCAGCGCCACCTCCTCCTGGTCGAACGGGCGCTGGCTGCGGTTCGCGGCCGTCAGCACCCCGATGACCCGGCTGCCCAGCCGCATCGGCACGCCGAGGATGGCGACCAGGCCCTCCTCGGCGACCGCGTCGTCGATGAACCCGCGGTGCTCGAACTGCGCGTCCCCCAGGTAGTGGGCGCTGTTGTAGGGCATCGCGGTCTGCGCTACCAGGCCGACCAGACCGGTGCCCATCGGCAGCCTGAGCCGCCGGAACGCCGCCGACACCGACCCGTCGGTCACCCGCATGTAGGTGTCGCCGCGCTCGTCGTCGTTGAGCGTCAGGTAGGCGATGTCGGCGTTCAGCAGCCGCCGGGCGCGGCGGGTGATCGCCTCCAGCACCGCGTCGAGGTCGCGCAGCCCGGCCAGGTCGCCCGCGGTGTCGAACAGCGCCGCGAGCTCGTTCTCCCGGCGGGCGTGCCGCCGCATGATCGTCCGGACCCGCAGCGCGGCGATCTTCGTGGCCTCCAGCTCCTCCAGGACGGCCGGGGGCGCGCCCTCCGCCCGCGCCTGGACGAGGGGACCCTCGAACTCGACGGGGGAGGCCTCCCGGGCCAGCAGTTCGAGGAAGACTCCGCAGGTCATACGGGTCATTCTTAGTGCGCCGTCCAGCCGCCGTCGAGTGCCAGCGACGCGCCGGTCACCATCGAGGCGGGCGGGGAGCACAGGTAGGCGACGAGCTCGGCCACCTCGTCCGGCTCGATCAGCCGCTTCACGGCCGCGTGGTCGAGCATGATCCGCTCGACGACCTCGTCCTCGGGCAGGCCGTGCGTGCGCGCCTGGTCGGCGATCTGGTTCTCCACCAGCGGCGTCCGGACGTAGGCGGGGTTGACGCAGTTGGACGTCACGCCGTGCGGGGCGCCCTCCAGCGCGATCACCTTGGACAGGCCTTCGAGGCCGTGCTTGGCCGTCACGTAGGCCGACTTGTACGGCGAGGCCCGCAGCCCGTGCACGGACGAGATGTTGACGACGCGGCCCCAGCCGCGCTCGTACATGCCGGGCAGCGCGTCCCGCACCAGCCGGAACGGCGCCTCGACCATCAGCCGCAGGATCCGCGCGAACGTGTCCGGCGGGAAGTCCTGGAGCGGCGCCACGTACTGGATCCCGGCGTTGTTGACGAGGATGTCCGCGCCGGCGGCCAGCCCGTCGAGCGCGTCCACGTCGGCCAGGTCGGCGAGCAGGGGGACCCCGCCGATCTCGGCGGCGGTCCGCTCGGCCGCGTCCCCGTCTATGTCGGCCACCACCACCTCGGCGCCCGCGGCCGCGAGCCGCCGGGCGCAGGCGCGGCCGATGCCGCTCGCGCCGCCGGTGACCAGGGCGCGCCGGCCCGCCAGGTCCAGCGTCCCCGAAGTCCCCGCGTCCGCCCGCGGTGTCACGCTCGTCATGCGCAGAACTTATGGATCGTGAGGCCGCCCTCCCATGTGGGCCGCGCACACAATCCACCGCCGGACGGTATGGGTGCGCCTGATTCGGCCGTTTCCTCCTCTCGTGTCCCGAGCGTTCGCCGGGGCGGCTACCGTTGGCCCGCACTGGCCGACCACGCCGCGAGGAGTAGGGATGCACGAGATCAGGCACCGCTTCGTCCGGTCGGACAGCGGGCTGCGCATGCACGTCGCCGAGGCGGGCGAAGGGCCCCTCGTGCTCCTCCTGCACGGCTTCCCCGAATGCTGGTACTCCTGGCGGCACCAGCTCACCGCGCTCGCCGAGGCGGGGTTCCACGCCGTCGCGCCCGACCAGCGCGGCTACGCCCGCACGGGCGGCCCCGCCGATCCCGGCCAGTACACGATCCTGCACCTGGCCGCGGACGCGGTCGGGCTCGTCGGCCCGCTCGGCGCCGACCGCGCCGTCGTCGTCGGCCACGACTGGGGCGCCCCCGTCGCCTGGGCCGTCGCCCAGATGCGCCCCGACAAGGTGCGCGGCGTGGTCGGGATGTCGGTGCCGCACCGCCCGCGGAGCGGCAGGCCGCCGGTGGAGTCCATGCGCCGCCTGTTCGGCGACGGCTTCTACATGGTGCACTTCCAGCAGCCGGATGTCCCGGAGGCCGAACTCGACCGCGACCGGGCGGCCACGTTCCGCCGCATGCTGTACGGGGTGTCGGGCGACGGCCCGTGCCCGCCGCTGATCGCCCCGGAGGGCGGCGGCTTCCTCGACGGCCTCCCCGACCCGGAGAAGCTGCCCGGCTGGCTCACCGGCGAGGACATCGCCGCCTACGTCGAGGAGTACGCGGAGAGCGGCTTCACCGGCCCGGTCAACTGGTACCGCAACCTCGACCGCAACTGGGAGCTCACCGCCGCCTGGGACCGCGCCCCCATCGGCCCGCCCGCCCTCTACATCGCGGGCGACCGCGACCTGGTCGCCGTCGGCGCCCGCGACGCCGTCGCCTCCATGCGCGACTTCGTGCCGAACCTGCGCGAGACCGTCTGGCTGTCCGGATGCGGCCACTGGACGCAGCAGGAACGCCCCGCGGAGGTCAACGAGGCCGTGATCGGCTTCCTCCGCGCCCTCTGACTGTCGGACCCGGCGCGTACGGTCGGCGCGTGAACCGCACCGACCGCTTGTACGCCCTCGTGGAGGAGCTGCGTGCCCGCGCCCCGCGGCGGGTCAGCGCGCGGGAGCTGGCCGCGCGGTACGAGGTGAGCGTCCGCACGATCGAGCGCGACATCGGCGCCCTCCAGCAGGCCGGGGTGCCGATCTTCGCGGACGTCGGCCGGGGCGGCGGCTACACGCTCGACAAGAGCCGGACGCTGCCGCCGCTGAACTTCACCCCCGCCGAGGCCGTCGCCCTCGCGATCACCCTGTCCCGGGCGAGCGGCTCCCCGTACTCCCGGGCCGCCCGCACCGCCCTCCACAAGATCGTCGCCGCGATGTCGGCCGCCGACAGCGCCTCGGCCCGCGAGCTGGCCCAGCGCGTCCGGTTCCTGACCCCCGCCGAGAAGGACGACCCGGCGTCCGTGCCGGCCGTGCTTGAGGAGGCCATCCGCACGCGCCGCGTGGTCCGCCTGACCTACGTCGACCGGACGGGCGCCGAAACCGAGCGCGACGTCGAGCCCGTCACGTTCACCGCGTCCGGCGACGGCTGGTACCTCACGGCCTGGTGCCGCATGCGGGGCGGCAGACGCGTGTTCCGCACCGACCGCGTCCGCCGCGCCGCCCTCCTGGAGGAGACGGCTCCCGAACGCCCTGTGGAGGCCATGCACGACGACATCCCGTCCGACTACACCGTCCGCCCCCTGGAATTTATCTAGAGCCTCTACGACGGCAGGCCCGCACGACGGGAGACGTGCGGGCCTGCGGTCACGGTCAGCCGGTGTAGTTCGGCACCTTGGGGATGGGCTTGCCGGAGGGCATGGGCACCGGCGCGTTGCTGGGCATCGGCCGGCCGCCGGGCCTCCGGGTCGGGGTCGGGGCCGGAGCCGGGGTGCCGGGCCGGGTGGTCGGGGCGGGGGTGCCGGCCGGGGTGGTCGGGCTGGGGGTGGCGGCCGGGTTGCCCGGCCTGGGGGTGGTGGTGGCCTCGGCGGTGGCCATGCCGGTGCCGGCCAGGCCGACGCCCAGCGCGACGGCTGCGATGAGGGTCTTCAGGTGCATCGATGTTCCTCTCGGCGTTGTTTCATTTCTTGACGACGACAGGAGTGCCGATCGCCAGGTTCTTGGCCATCCAGGTGATGTCGTCGTTGCTGACCCGCACGCAGCCGTGGCTGACCCTGCTGCCCAGCGCCGACGCCTTGTTCGTGCCGTGCACGGCGAGCTGCCCGGGGCCTCCGGCGAACGTCTTCAGCGTCGGTGAGAAGCCGCTCAGCCCGAAGGCGTACGCGCCGTAGGCGCCGTCGGGGTTCGGCGGCCGGAGCAGCTCGGTGAAGTAGAAGCGGCCGGCCGGGGTCGGGGTGCCGCCCTCGCCGGTGGCGACCTTGCCGGTGCGCAGCACCTTGCCGCCGTCGAAGACGGTGAACGTGAACGCCTTCGGGTCGATCTCCACGCGGTGGGGCGTCGACGACAGGCTGACGTCGGACGCCTTGACCCACCCGGTGCTGCCGTTGGGCCGGATCGGCAGCAGCACCTTGAGCCATTCGCCGTCCTTGGCGTCGACGAGGAAGACCCGGGTGGCGCCCATCGCGTTGGGGCTGGACAGCGTCTTCCAGGTCGCGCCGTCGCCCTTCCTCTTGTGCACGGCGATCCGGCGGCCGCGCACGGTCGCTATCTCGGCACCGCCCTGCCGCCCTGACCCCTGCGGCTCGGCGGCGGCCGCCTGCCGGCCCGCGTCGGATGGGCCGTCCCCCGAGCCGCCGTTGTCCGACGAGCCGCAGCCGGCGAGCCCGGCGATCAGTCCGGCGGCGAGCAGGGCACCGGTGTGGATCTTGACTTGGCGCATGCCGCGAGATGCTGGCCGAGGAGTGTGAAGAACCTGTGAGGCCGATGTGATGATCCCGTGGTGCCGATCATGGTTTGGCTACGCTCGGGTGCCATGTGCGCGAATGTCCTGGTCGCGGAGGACGACCCCAAGCAGGCGGAGCTGCTGCGCCGCTATCTCCTGCGCGAGGGGCACTCCGTGGTCGTGGTCCACGACGGGCGGGCCGCGCTCGACGAGGCCCGCGCGCGCCGCCCCGACCTCGTGCTGCTCGACGTGATGATGCCGGGGATCGACGGCCTCGACGTGTGCCGCGGGCTGCGCGCCGAGTCCGACGTCCCGGTGCTCATGCTGACCGCCCGCTCGACGGAGGACGACCTGCTGCGCGGCCTCGACCTCGGCGCCGACGACTACGTCACCAAGCCGTACAGCCCGCGCGAGCTGATGGCCCGGGTGCGGACGCTGCTGCGGCGCACCGGGCGGGGGAGCGGCGAGCAGGTGTACCGGGTCGGCGGCATCACGGTGGACCTCGAACGGCACACGGTCCTCGCGGACGGGCGCGAGGTCGAGTGCACGCCCGCGGAGTTCCGCATCCTGGAGGCGCTGGCCGCGCGGCCGGGCCGGGTCTTCACCCGCGCGCAGCTCCTGGAGCACCTGCACGGCTTCGACCGCTTCATCACCGAGCGCACGGTCGACGTGCACGTGAAGAACCTGCGCAAGAAGATCGAGCCGCAGCCGGGGCGGCCGGTCCGGCTGTGCACCGTGTACGGCGTCGGGTACAAGCTGGTCGGCGACCGTGCGCCATAGCCTGCTCGTCCGGCTGGTCGCCGGCTCGGTGCTGGTCGCGGTGTGCTCGATCGTGGCGACCGCGTGGCTGGCGGCGCGCGGCACGTCCGGCGAGATCCGGCAGCGGCAGGGCCGGACGCTCGCCCGCGACGCCCGGATCAACGACGCGCTGCTCGGCTACGCGGCGAGCCACCCGCGCTGGGACGGCGTCGAGGGGACCGTGCGCGAGCTGGCCCGGGAGAGCGGCCAGCGGGTCGCGCTGGCGACCGAGGGCGGCGCCCGGATCGCTGACTCGGCGCCAGGCCGGCAGCCGCTGCCGGCGCGCCCCACGGCCGTCGTCGACCCCCTCGCAGTCGACGTCTCGCTGGGGCCCGGCGCGGCCACCGACCGGATCGACGCGCGTGCGGCCGGGCCGTTCCGGCTGCCGGATCCCGAGCGGGTGCGGCTGCGCGGGGAGGTCGACGCGCAGGCGGCGTGCCTGCGCCGCGAGGGCCAGCGCGCCACGGTCGTCGTCGGGCCGGGCGGCCGCCCGTACCTGCGCCGCGAGGGCGGTCCGACCAACTCCGG
>NZ_JBFARL010000075.1:0-35447 GCF_040674655.1 Actinomadura sp. NPDC049753
GCCGCCCGAGCCGCCAGGGTCCCCCTCCACGCCCCGCGCACGCCCTGAACCCGGCCCCGTCCAGATCATTTTACGACCCGCTGGCCCTGCTGAAGAAGATGCTGTCGTTCGACACCCAGAACTACGGGGAGGGCGGCGTCACCCGGCCCCACGCCGAGATGCTCAAGGCCGTCTGGGACTCCGCGGGGGTCCCCGCGCAGATCATCCCCACGCCGAAGAAGGACAACGTCCACCTCGTCGCCCGGATCGAGGGCGGCACCGCGGCGCCGCCGCTGCTCCTGCTCGGACATTCCGACGTCGTTCCGGTGGAACGTGACAAATGGTCGGTCGACCCGTTCGCCGGAACCGTCCGCGACGGCGAGGTCTACGGCCGCGGCGCCCTGGACATGAAGGGCGCCAACTCCGCCAACATCAGCGCCCTGCTCCGGCACGTCAAGGAGGGCGCGAGGTTCGACCGCGACATCATCGTCCTCACCGACTGCGACGAGGAGGCCGGGCAGTACGGCTCCCACTGGCTGGCCGAGCACCACTGGGACAAGATCAACGCCGGCATGGTGCTCACCGAGGGCGGCTGGTTCCTCGCCCGGAAGGACCGGCGGACGCCGATGCTCATCACGGTGACGCGCCAGGACAAGGTCTACTTCAACCTCGACCTCGCCGCGGGCGGCACCGCCACCCACTCCTCCAAGCCCAACCCGGACTCGGCCATCGCCAGGCTCTCCCGCGCCGTCGCCGACCTCGACACCTGGCTCGCCCCGGTCGCGCTCACCCCCGTGACGCGGGAGTACTTCGGCGCGCTGGCCAAGGCCACCGACGACCGCCCGTTCGAACGGGCGCTGCGGCTGCTGCTGTCCGCGCGGTCCCAGCAGGCCCGCGAGCGGGCGGCCGCGCTCGTCGTCAAGCGCAGCTCCTACCCGTGGCTGCACCAGGCCCTCCTCCGCACGACGCACGCCTTCGTGATCGAGGACGCGGGTTACAAGGAGAACGTCATCCCCTCCAAGGCCACGCTGCGCCTGAACTGCCGGGGCGTCCCCGGCGGCCAGCGGCCGCGCGACTTCCTGGCCGCGATACGGCGGCGCCTCGCCGACCGCGAGGTGACCGTCACGCTCGCGGGCAACCCGGGGGAGTCGGAGGAGGACGCACTCAGGAGGCTGGACGAGACCTGGGCCAAGCCGCCGTCCAGGCTGGACTCGCCGCTGTTCGAGGCCATCGGCGCCGCCGCCGCGGAGACCTATCCGGACGCGGTCTTCGCGCCCGCCCTCTTCGAGGCCGGGACGAGCCTCTCGCCGTGGACGTCCAAGGGCGTCCCCGGTTACGGCGTCTACCCCTACGTCGTCGACAACGACCAGCTGATCGCGATGCACGGCAACGACGAGCGCATCGCCGTCGAGGCCCTCAAGCAGGGCACGGAGTTCATGTACCGGCTCTTCGGCCGCTTCCGGATGGGCTGACCCGGGGGCGCCCCCGCCCCCGCGGCCCGCGCGGGGGCGGGGGGCGCACCCATGCCCGTCGCGGCGCGATGCCCTCGATGTCGCGGGCCCGCCGTAGACTCCTTGGTCGTGGCAGGCCGGATTCGCAATGAGGACATCGCACTCGTACGGGAGCGCTCGTCCATCGCCGACGTGATCGGCGAGTACCTGCAGCTGCGCAGTGCGGGCGGCGGCAATCTCAAGGGCCTGTGCCCCTTCCATGACGAGAAGTCCCCGTCGTTCAACGTGACGCCCTCGCGCGGGCTGTACTTCTGCTTCGGCTGCGAGGCGGGCGGCGACGTCATCAAGTTCGTCCAGGAGATCGAGCACCTGACCTTCGGCGAGGCGGTGGAGCGGCTCGCCGCCCAGGCCGGGATCCAGCTGCGCTACGAGGAGGGCGGCGGGCGCGGCCCCCGCCAGGACGGCGGGCAGCGCGCCCGGCTGGTCGAGGCGCACCGGGCGGCCGCCGAGTACTACGCCGAGCAGCTGAACTCCGCCGCCGGCGCGCCCGGCCGCACGTTCCTGTCCGAGCGCGGCTTCGAGGCCGCCGACGCCGAGCGGTTCGGGGTCGGTTTCGCGCCCCGCGAGTGGGAGGGCCTCGTCAGGCACCTGCGCGGGCGCGGCTTCGCCGACCGCGACATCGTCGCCGGCGGCCTGGCCAAGGAGGGGAGGCGCGGCCCGATGGACCGGTTCCGCGGCCGGCTGATGTGGCCGATCCGCGACCTGTCCGGCGACGTCATCGGGTTCGGCGCGCGGCGGCTCTTCGAGGACGACGACGGCCCCAAGTACCTGAACACCCCCGAGTCGCCGCTGTTCCACAAGAGCTCGGTGCTGTACGGGGCCGACCTCGCCAAGAAGGAGATCGCCCGGCGGCGGCAGGCCGTGGTGGTCGAGGGCTACACCGACGTGATGGCCTGCCATCTGGCGGGCGTCCCGACGGCCATCGCCACCTGCGGCACGGCGTTCGGCGACGAGCACATCAAGGTCCTGCGCCGCCTGCTGATGGACCAGGACGAGTTCCGCGGCGAGGTGATCTTCACCTTCGACGGCGACGCGGCCGGGCGCAAGGCGGCGCTGCGCGCCTTCGACGACGAGCAGAAGTTCGTGTCCCAGACGTTCGTGGCCGTCCAGCCCGACGGCCTCGACCCGTGCGACCTGCGCATCCGGCACGGTGACGCGGCGGTGCGCGACCTCGTGGCGTCCCGGCTGCCCCTGTTCGAGTTCGCCGTGCGCAGCGCGATCGAGCAGCACGACCTCGACACGGTCGAGGGCCGGCTCGGCGCGCTGGACGCGGCCGCCCCGGTCGTCGCCGCCATCAAGGACCGCTCCCGCCGCCACATGTACGCGGTCAACCTGGACCGCTGGCTCGGGATCATGGACGAGCAGTTCGTGCTGCGCCGCGTCCGCGAGCTGGCCAACCGGCAGCAGGGCCGCGCGCAGGCGGGGAGCGGCCGCAACCAGAACGGGCGCGGCCAGAACGGGCACGGGCAGAACGGGCACGGGCGCGCGCAGAACGGCGACGGCCGGGCGAACGGCTCCGCCGCGGAGAACGGGCGCGGCGGCGACGCGGAGTCGCAGGCGCCGCGGCGGCCCGCCTTCGACCCCGCCGACCCCGAGGTCCAGCGCGAGCGCGAGCTGCTGAAACTGGCGGTCCAGCGCCCGGCGCTGCTCGGCCCGGCGTTCGACGAGCTCCCGGTCGAGGCGTTCCTCGCGCCCCCGCACACGGCGGTGCGCGCGGTGATCGCGGAGGCGGGCGGCGTCACGGCTGCGGGGAGCGTCACGGAGTGGGTCGCCCGCCTTCTGGAGCGGGCGCCGAACGACCAGGTCAGGGATCTGCTCACCAAGCTCGGGGTGGAGCCGGTCCGGTCCGCCCAGGAATCGGACGACCGCTATGCCGCGGAATTGCTCGCCCGAATTCAGGAGCGCCAGCTCACGCGCATGATCGCGAACGTGAAATCTAAACTCGGGCGGCTGAATCCGGTCGAGGCGGCCGAGGAGTACAACCGGCTCTTCGGTGATCTTGTCGCGCTTGAGCAGCAGAGACGGGTGTTGCGGGAGCGGGGGCTTGGGTCGCAATAGGCGTCCGTCCCGCGAAAATGGGTCCTGTGATCTAGGCCCCATTTGACGCAGACTGTCTGCGTGGGCCCTTCGGTGCTGCCAAGCGAGGCGCCATCGGTTGATCAGGTGGCGGACCTCGTCGCACGCGGCAGAGAGCGCGGCGGTGTGACCGTCGAGGACGTCGCTGCCGCGCTCGATCGCTCGGACTTGCCGGACGACTCGCTGGAGCGGGTCGTCCGGATGCTCGCAGAGCAGGGGGTGGACGTCCTCGACTCTCAGCAGGAGACCGAGGACGTCACGCGAGCGGATGAGGGAGACCTCGGCAAGCGGGCGCCGACGAGCGACCTGGTTCGGATCTACCTGAGAGAGATCGGTCGCGTACCGCTGCTCACGGCAGAAGATGAGGTAGAACTCGCGAAATCGATCGAGGCGGGACTGTTCGCCGAGGAGAAGATGGCGCGCACCGCCGTCCTCGCCCGCGGCGAGCTGCTCGACCTCGAACTGCTCTCCCGCGAAGGGGCGCGGGCGAAGCAACGGCTGATCGAGGCCAATCTCCGGCTCGTCGTCTCGATCGCCAAACGCTACGTCGGCAGGGGAATGCTCTTCCTCGACCTGATCCAGGAGGGAAATCTCGGACTGATCCGCGCGGTCGAGAAATTCGACTACACCAAGGGGTTCAAGTTCTCGACCTACGCCACCTGGTGGATCCGGCAGGCGATCACTCGGGCGATCGCCGACCAGGCCCGGACGATCCGCATCCCGGTGCACATGGTGGAGACGATCAACAAGCTGGTCCGGGTGCAGCGCCAGATGCACCAGGACCTCGGCCGGGAGCCGAGCCCCGAGGAGATCGGCCTGGAGATGGGCCTGTCGCCCGTCCGGGTCGTGGAGATCCAGCGCATCGCGCAGGAGCCGGTCTCGCTGCAGGCGCCGATCGGCGAGGAGGACTCCGACCTCGGCGACTTCATCGAGGACGCCGACGCGGTCGTGCCGATGGAGGCGGCGGCGTTCATCCTGCTGCAGGACCAGCTGGAGGACATCCTCGCCACGCTCTCGGAGCGGGAGCAGCGCATCATCCAGCTGCGCTTCGGCCTGGTCGACGGCCACCCGCGCACCCTGGAGGAGGTGGGGCGCGAGTTCGGCGTGACGAGGGAGCGGATCCGCCAGATCGAGTCCAAGACGCTGGCGAAGCTGCGCCACCCGTCCCGGGCCCAGATGCTCCGCGAGTATCTGGACTGAGGCGCGGGTCCGCACGGCGGGCCGTCCTCCCGGCCGTCCGCCGGGAGGACGGCCGCGGACGGGCCGGCCGGCTGCGCCGGGCACGGCGTCCGGCGGTGCGAAGAGATACGCGTTACCGCCGTTACGTCGCATTTCGTCCGGATGGTGTCCTACCGTGGTGACCATGCTGATCGTGACGACTGATGGCGTGGCGGGGTACGAGATCAGGAGCGTGCTCGGAGAGGTCCTCGGGCTGGCCGTCCGGGCCGATCAGGGCGCGGTCCACGCGCCCGGGCAGGGCGGGAGCAGCGCGACGTTCCGGGTGACGGGGGAGCAGCCGGGCGCCGGCCTGGCCGCGGCGCGCCGCGAGGCGGTGGACCGGCTCGGCGAGGAGGCCCGCCGCAAGGGCGCGAACACGGTGGTGGGCATGAGGTTCGACACCGCCCTGATCGGTGGCGGCATCGAGGTGTGCGCGTACGGGACGGCCGTCTGGGCGGAGCCGGCGGCGCAGCAGCGCGAGCAGGCGCCCCAGCACCAGCAGCGCCCGCAGCACCCGGGGCATCTGCCCCCGTACGGCGACCCGCAGGCCGGCGGCCCGCCGATGGCCGCGCGCAACCTCACGATGGGGCTGCACGACCGCCCGCGCTGAGGCCCGCCGCCGGCCGGCCCGGAACGAGGTGGCGCGGCGTGGGATGACTCACTGTCTCCGACCCCACTTGACGTGCTGAGGTTAGCTTTCGCTAATTTAGGTAAGCCTAACCATTTGCACGCTCCTGGAGACCCTGATGCGTCCTGTGTCCGTCCTCGCGCTCGCCGGCGCCGCCGCGGTGTCGATGTCCCTTCTGACGGCGTGCGGCGGTGACGGTGACGAGGCGGGCGCGGCGGGCGCCGTCGCCGTGACGGCCACCGACGACGCCTGCGAGGTGGCGAAGACCGACCTTCCCGCGGGCAAGACCACCTTCAAGGTCGCCAACAAGGGCTCCAAGGTCAACGAGTTCGAGGTGCTCAAGCCGGACGGCAAGATCCTCGCCGAGCGGGAGAACATCGGCCCCGGCACCAGCGTCGACTTCGTCGTGAACCTGCCCGCGGGCAAGTACAAGCTGCTGTGCAGCGCCGGGCAGACCGGCAAGGGGCCGTCCCAGGACGTCACGGTCACCGGCGGCGCCGCCGGCGGCGCGGACCCGCGCCTGAGCAAGGCCGCGGCCGACTACAAGGCCTTCGTCATCGTCCAGACCGACGACACGATCGCCAAGACGCAGAAGTTCGTGGACGCGGTGAAGGCCGGCGACGTCGAGAAGGCCAAGGAGCTGTACGCGCCGTCCCGCGTCGGCTGGGAGACGATCGAGCCCGTCGCCGAGAAGTTCGGCGACCTCGACCCCAAGGTCGACGCGCGCGAGGCCGACCTCAAGCCGGAGGAGAAGAAGGACTGGTCCGGCTGGCACCTGCTGGAGAAGGCCCTCTGGAAGGACGGCTCCGTCAAGGGCAAGGAGAAGTACGGCGACCAGCTGCTCGCCGACCTCGGCACGCTGAAGTCGCGGCTGCCCGGCCTCACGCTTGACCCCGTCAACGACATGGCGGGCGGCGCGAAGGAGCTGCTGGACGAGGTCGCCACCGGCAAGGTCACCGGCGAGGAGGAGGCGTTCAGCCACACCGACCTCGTCGACTTCAAGGCCAACGTGGACGGCGCCAGGAAGATCTACGAGCTGCTCAAGCCGGTCGTCCAGGAGCGGGACGCGCAGCTCGCCAAGGACCTCGACGGCAACTTCGCGGGCGTCGAGGCGCTGCTGAAGAAGCACGAGAAGGGCGACGGCTACGTCTCCTACGACAAGGTCGGCGAGGACGAGCGCAAGGAGCTGGCCGACGCGGTGAACGCGCTGGGCGAGCCCCTGTCCAAGCTCGCCGCCGCCGTCGCCAAGTGATCCCGACGAGAGGAACGGCAGCGGCATGACGGGCGAAGGGACGCAGGAGCGGCCGGGCATGTCCCGGCGGCGGATGCTGGGGTTCTCCGGCGCGAGCCTGCTCGTCGGGGCCGCCGCCGGGGCCGGCCTCGACCGGGTCGCCTCCGCGGAGGAGGACGACGGCGCGGGCGACGCGATCGCCTTCCACGGCGCGCACCAGGCGGGCATCGCCACCCCGGTGCAGGACCGGCTGCACTTCGCGGCCTTCGACGTGACGACGGGCGACCGCGACCGGCTCGTGCGGATGCTGAAGGAGTGGACGGCCGCGGCCGCCGCCATGACCGCCGGCCGGCCGGTCGGCGACGGCGCGGTCGGCGGCCCCTCGGTCGCGCCGCCCGACGACACCGGCGAGGCGCTCGGGCTGCCGCCGTCCCGGCTCACGCTGACGATCGGCTTCGGCCCGTCGCTGTTCGAGAAGGACGGCAAGGACCGCTTCGGCGTCAAGGCGCGCCGCCCCGCCGCGCTGGTCGACCTGCCGCACTTCCCCGGCGACAACCTCGACCCGGCCCGCAGCGGCGGCGACATCGCCGTCCAGGCCTGCGCGGACGACCCGCAGGTCGCGGTGCACGCCATCCGGAACCTGGCGCGCATCGGGTTCGGCGTGGTCGCGGTCCGGTGGTCCCAGCTCGGCTTCGGCAAGACGTCCTCGACGACGCCGGACGCGCAGACCCCGCGCAACCTGTTCGGGTTCAAGGACGGTACCGAGAACATCGCCGGAACCGAGGCGGACCTGCTCGACCGCCACGTGTGGGCGGCCGGGGGCGACGGCGCCGACTGGATGGCGGGCGGCTCCTACCTCGTCGCCCGCCGCATCCGGATGCACATCGAGACCTGGGACCGCACGTCACTGCGCGAGCAGGAGGACATCTTCGGGCGGAACAAGGGCGAGGGCGCGCCGGTCGGGCTGAGGAAGGAGCGCGACAAGCCCGTCCTGTCCCAGATGAAGCCGGACGCGCACGTGCGGCTCGCCCACCCCGACTCCAACCAGGGGACGCGCATCCTGCGGCGGGGCTACTCGTTCACCGACGGGTCGGACGGCCTCGGACGGCTGGACGCGGGCCTGTTCTTCATCGCCTTCCAGCGCGACCCGCGGACGGGGTTCATCCGCGTGCAGAACTCGCTGGCCACCGACGCGCTGAACGAGTACATCCAGCACGTCGGGTCGGGCGTCTACGCGTGCCCGCCGGGCGTCCGCAAGGGCGGTTACTGGGGCGACACCCTCTTCGCCTGACGGGCCGCGGGCTAGCCCTGCTGGGCTCGCTCCGAGCGGATCCGCGCCACCACGTCGCCCGCGGCCGTCCTGATGGACTCCAGCTCCTGCAGGTAGGCCCAGTAGTCGGGGTGGGCGCCCGTGAGCCGCTGCGGCGCCCTTTCCAGCCGCTCGACGAGGGAGTCGAGCACGCGGGCGTGCTGGGGCGGGGCGCCGCCCGGCTGCGCCATGGCGAGCCGCTGGGCGTCGCGCACCGCGAACCGGACGCCCTCGACGGGCCTCGCCGGGTCTTCGGCGACCGCCTTCAGCTCCTCCACCCGCCCGGTGACCTGCCCGGCGCGGCGGTCGGCCGCGTTCAGCTCGGTGCGCGCGGCGGTGAGCGCCTGCTGCGCCCGCTTCCACTCGGAGCGGCCCGCGTGCGCGGACGCCTCGTTCAGCCGCTCGCGGGCCCGGGTGACGGCCGCCTCGATCGACTCGGGGGCGCCCTTGAGGTCCTGCCAGCACGCCTGCGAGTAGCCGCGCACGAGGACGCGCATCGCCTCCCTGACGGCCTCCGTGCGGTTCGCGACGGCGTCGGCGCGCGTCCGGACGGAGGAGAGCGAGTCGCGGACCTTCTGCGCCTGCCGGGGCAGCTCCGCGGCCGCCTCCCGCGCCCGCTCGGCGATCTCGCGGACCTCGTCGGCCTTGCGGATGGCGCCGTCGAGGCCGAGCCCGCCGAGCCCCTGGGAGCCGAGCTGCGCGAGGACCCGCTTGGCGCGGTCCAGCTCCTGCTCCGGGTCGGCGGCGTCCATCCCGGCGGCCCTGGCCGCGGACACGGCGGCGTCGGCGGCGGCCACGGCGTCGCGGGCGGCGGTGAGGCGGGGCGGGAGCTGGTCGAGCGCGGACTCCAGCCGGGCCATCTGCGGGGCGAGGCGCTCGGCGAAGCCGTTGAGGTCCCCGGTGATCTTCTGCAGCCGCTCGGTGGAGGCGACGAACGCGCGCCGCGCGGCGTCGTACTCGGCCGGTGACCGGTCCCGGTCATCGAGGTCGTGGGCGTCCAGGACGGAGATGTAGGCCACCGAGGCGGCGTCGGCGGCCTCGGCGAGCCGGGTGAACTCCCGGCGGGCGGGCTCGGCCGCCCTGGCGTCCAGGTCCTCGAACACGGTGACGCGGCCGTCGATGTACTTCTGTGCCTGGTCCATGTCGTAGAAGGCGGTCGCGGCCGCCTCCCTCGCCTCGACGGCCCCGGCCGCCGCCTGTGCCCCGCGGCCGCCCCGGCGGCGCTGGTCGCCCGGTCCCCGCAACGCAGCCTCCCTTCGTCCGCCCCCCAGTCTGGCGCAACCGGCCCGGGTTTCGTCCATGCGCGAAGGCGGCCGGGTGCGCGACGACGGCGGGGTGGCGACCGAATCACAAAGATTGTCGCCATCCCTTCATAAAGGATGGAACGGATAGCATCGCTGCAACGTCGATAAGGCTGGGCGCCCGTTCGGCGTCCGATCCGGCATGCGATCTTGGAGGCTCATCGTGCCCGTCAGCCTGAGCAAAGGCGGCAACGTCTCGCTCACCAAGCAGGCCCCCGGCCTGTCCGCGGTGACCGTCGGTCTCGGCTGGGACCTGCGCACGACGACCGGGACCGACTTCGACCTCGACGCCTCCGCCATGGTCCTGGACGCCTCCGGAAAGATCATTACGGACCAGCACTTCGTCTTCTTCAACAATCTGCGCACGCCGGACGGCGCGGTCGAGCACACCGGCGACAACACCACCGGCGCGGGGGAGGGCGACGACGAGCAGCTCAAGGTCAACTTCGGCGCGATGCCCGCCACGGCCGAACGGGTCGCGTTCGCCGTGTCGATCTACGACGCCGACAGCCGCGGGCAGAACTTCGGGCAGGTCCGCAACGCCTTCATCCGGGTGATGAACCAGGCCGACGGTGCGGAGATGGCGCGCTACGACCTGACCGAGGACGCGTCCATGGAGACCGCCATGGTCTTCGGTGAGCTGTACCGCAACGGGACGGAATGGAAGTTCAGGGCGGTGGGCCAGGGGTACGCGTCGGGCCTGGCCGGCATCGCGGCCGACTTCGGCGTCAACATCTGAACAGTCCGAGCAGTCTGGACAGGAAGGGAGCAGCCCGCACATGGGGGTTTCACTCGCCAAGGGCGGCAACGTCTCGCTGACGAAGGCCGCGCCGAACCTCACCGCGGTCACCGTCGGCCTCGGCTGGGACGTGCGCGCCACCACCGGCGCCGACTTCGACCTGGACGCCTCCGCGCTGATGCTGGCGAGCACCGGCAAGGTCATGTCGGACCAGCACTTCGTCTTCTTCAACAACCTGCGCAGCCCGGACGGCTCGGTGGAGCACACCGGCGACAACCTCACCGGTGAGGGCGAGGGCGACGACGAGTCGATCAACGTCGACCTCACCGCGGTGCCGGCCGAGTGCGAACGCATCGTGTTCCCGGTCTCGATCTACGACGCCGACAACCGGCAGCAGAGCTTCGGGCAGGTCCGCAACGCCTTCATCCGGATCGTCAACCGGAACGACGGCAACGAGCTCGCGCGCTTCGACCTCACCGAGGACGCCTCCACCGAGACGGCCATGGTCTTCGGTGAGCTCTACCGGCACAACGGCGAATGGAAGTTCAGGGCCGTCGGCCAGGGGTACGCCTCTGGTCTGGCGGGCATCGCGATGGACTTCGGCGTCAACGTCGGCTGACCGCCGGCGCCCCCGCACCCCGGCCGCTCCGCCCGGCCGTCCTTCCTAACAGAAATACGCGCATGATTCTTCGCACCTTCGGGTGGTCCTTCGGCGTCACGGTCGTCGGCCTGCTCCTCGCCCTGCTCTACGACGGGCCGACCGGCCTCGCCCTGGTCGCCGTGCTGGCCGTCCTTGAGGTCTCGCTGTCGTTCGACAACGCCGTCGTGAACGCCAAGGTGCTCGACCGCATGAGCGCCTTCTGGCAGAAGATCTTCCTCACCGTCGGCATCGCGATCGCGGTGTTCGGCATGCGGCTGGTCTTCCCCCTGCTGATCGTGGGGATCACGGCCAAGCTGAGCCCGGTCGAGGCGTTCGACCTCGCCCTCAACGACTCGCACCGCTACCACCAGCTGATGAACGACGCCTACCCGATGATCGCGGCGTTCGGCGGCATGTTCCTGATGATGCTGTTCCTGGACTTCGTGTTCGAGGAGCGCGCCGACAAGTGGCTGCCGTGGCTGGAGCGGCCGCTCGCCCGCATCGGCAAGCTGGACCAGCTGTCGGTCGTGGTGGCGGGCGGCTCGCTGGCGCTCGTGGCGTGGCTGTCGGCCTCCGACCCGGGCAGCGTCATGATCGCGGGCGTGCTCGGGATGGTGACCTACATCCTGGTCAACGGGCTCGGGGAGCTGTTCTCCGAGGCGAGCGGGGACGACGACGAGGACGAGGAGGAGGCCGCGGAGGCCGCGGAGGCCGCGGAGGCCGGGAAGGGCGGCGGGCGGTCCGGGCCGAGCTCCCTGGCCCTCGCCACGGGCAAGGCGGGGTTCTTCCTCTTCCTGTACCTGGAGGTGCTGGACGCCTCGTTCAGCTTCGACGGCGTCATCGGCGCCTTCGCGATCAGCACCGACCCGATCGTCATCGCGCTGGGCCTCGGCATCGGCGCCATGTACATCCGGTCGCTGACGGTGTTCCTGGTCCGCAAGGGCACGCTGCACGAGTACGTCTACCTGGAGCACGGCGCGCACTGGGCGATCGGCGCCCTCGCGGTCTGCATGCTGGTGAGCATCGGCCACCACGTCCCCGAGTGGATCACCGGTGGGCTCGGCGCCGGGCTGATCATCGCCGCGTTCGTCAGCTCCGTCGTCCGCAACCGCAACGAGGACGGGGACTCTCCCGACTCGGCGGCGGGCGGCGGGCGGCCGCTGCACTCCAGCCAGGTCTGACCGGCGCAACGCGTACCCGGGCCCCCGGAACCCCGCGACACACATCGATCACTGGAGGAGCCGAACGATGTCCATATCGCTGCAGAAGGGGCAGAAGGTCTCGCTGGCCAAGCCGGGCGGCGGCACCCTGACCAGGGTCAAGATGGGCCTCGGCTGGGACGCCGTGGCCAAGAAGGGGCTGTTCGGCAAGGGCAAGGCGCAGTCCATCGACCTGGACGCCTCGTGCCTGCTGTTCGACGCGTCCGGCGAACTCGCCGACCAGGTGTGGTTCCGGCAGCTGCGCAGCAAGGACGGCTCCGTCCAGCACACCGGCGACAACCTCACCGGCGAGGGCGAGGGCGACGACGAGGTCATCAACGTCGACCTGCAGAGCGTTCCGGCGGGCGTCACCCAGCTGGTGTTCACGGTGAACTCGTTCACCGGCCAGGACTTCTCCCAGATCGCCAACGCGTTCTGCCGGCTGGTGGACGAGAGCACCGGCCAGGAGATCGCGCGCTACGAACTGAGCGGCGCGGGGCAGCACAACGCGCAGATCATGGCCAAGGTGTCGCGGGACGGGCAGGGCTGGTCGATGACGGCGATCGGGGCGACCGCCACCGGCCGCACGTTCCAGCACCTGCTCCCGGCCGTGGCGACCCACCTGTGATCCGGCGCAGCCCGTCCGCCCGGGGCGGCCCCCCACGCCCCCTGTCGAGAGCACCGTCTGACGAGGGGTAAATGCGGCATTTCGACCATATTGACGCCGCGCGTCGCAAGCACCTGTTCTACCGGC
This sequence comes from Actinomadura sp. NPDC049753, assembly GCF_040674655.1. Lineage (NCBI taxonomy): Bacteria > Bacillati > Actinomycetota > Actinomycetes > Streptosporangiales > Thermomonosporaceae > Actinomadura > Actinomadura sp. NPDC049753. The sequence continues at coordinate 12,586 of NZ_JBFARL010000075.1, forward strand.
ACCCGCGCCCGTTCGGCCGGCACGACGACCCGGACGTGCTGGCGGTCGCGCTCGGCGCGACCCTGTACTGCCCGGCCACGCGGCCGGCCCTCGCCGCCGACGTCGAGCGCGCGGCGGGGCGCGGCGTGATGAGCATGGTGGTGTGCCTGGAGGACGCGATCGCCGACGACGAGGTCGAGGCCGGGGAGGCCAACCTCGTGGCGCACCTGCGGGCTCTGCACGCCCGCTCCGCGCCGCGCGGCGCGGAGGTCCCCCTGCTGTTCGTCCGCGTCCGCGACCCGCGGCAGATCGGCGACCTGGTCGGCCGGCTCGGCGACGCGGCGGAGCTCGTCACCGGGTTCGTCCTGCCGAAGTTCACCGCGTCCGGCGGTGGAGCGTTCCTGGACGCGCTGGAGGACGCGGCCGACCGCTCCGGGCGCCGGCTGCTCGCCATGCCGGTGATCGAGAGCCCGGAGGCCGTGTACGCCGAGACGCGCGCGGAGATGCTGCACGACGTGGCGCGGCTCCTCGCCAAGCACCGGTCGCGGATCCTCGCCGTCCGGCTGGGGGCGACCGACATGTCCGCCGCGTACGGGCTGCGGCGCCCGCCCGACCTGACGATCTACGACATCCGGCCCGTCGCGGGCGTGATCTGCGACGTGGTCAACATCCTCGGCCGCGCCGACGGCACCGGCCACGTGGTGACCGGCCCCGTGTGGGAGTACTTCTCGCAGGGGGAGCGGATGTTCAAGCCGCAGCTGCGGCAGTCGCCGTTCGAACGGCAGAGCGCCGCGCCGCTGCGGCAGCGGCTCATCACCTCCGATCTGGACGGGCTGATCCGCGAGGTGCACCTCGACAAGGCCAACGGGCTCACCGGCAAGACCGTCATCCATCCGAGCCATGTGGCCGCCGTCCACGCCCTGTCGGTGGTGACGCACGAGGAGTACAGCGACGCCGCCGACATCCTGGGAGTCACCGGGGGCGGCGCGATGGCCAGCTCCTACGCGAACAAGATGAACGAGGCCAAGCCCCATCGCGCGTGGGCGCAGCGGCTGATGCTGCGCGCTCAGGTGTTCGGGGTGGCCGCGGAAGGCGTCACGTTCGTCGAGCTTCTGGAAGCGGCGGACAGCCGGTGACGGGGTCCTGGGTGGGTTCGCGTCTGAGCGTCCGCCTCGTGGACGGCGCGCGGCCGGCGGGCGCCGGGCTATCGTCGCTCGTGGGGCTCGCCGTGCGCCGCAATCCGAAGCGTGCGCATCTGCTGGTGTCCGCGGTGCTGGGCAAGCATGTTCCGACCGACCCGCGCCTGGTGTACGGGTCGGGGCTGCTGCTGGGCGAGCTTGTGCGCGCGCGCCTGCGGGGCGGCGAGCCGTCCCGCCCCGGTTCGCTCCTCCTGGACGCACTGCGGGGCGAGCCGAACGCCGCCGCCGCGCTACGTGACCTCGTGCGCACTCCCCAGAACCCCGTGGACGCGATCGTGCTGGGTTACGCCGAGACCGCGACCGCCCTGGGGCATTCGGTGGCGGACGCTCTGGGCGGTGCGTACTACCTGCACTCCACACGGCGTCCCGTCGATGGGTTCGCCACCTACGGCGGATTCGAAGAAGAGCACAGCCACGCCACGAGCCATCTGCTGCTCCCCGCTGACACCGCCCCGCTCGATCGCGACGTACCGGTGGTGCTGGTGGACGACGAGCTCTCGACGGGCCGGACGGTGCTGAACACCATTGAGGCCCTGCATGCCGTCCGTCCCAGAAGCCACTACGTGCTGGCGGCCCTGGTCGACTTGCGGGACCCTGCCGACCGGGCCCGGATGGACGATCTCGCCGTCCGGCTGGGTGCCCGCATAGACGCGGTGGCTCTGGCCGGGGGACGGGTCGATCTGCCGGAGGGTGTCCTTGAGGCGGGCAGGGCGCTCGTCGCCGGGATGTCGTCCCCGCCCTTCATCCCCGAGGGGGGATCGGCGTTCGGAGTCTCCCGGGTCGAGCTGGAATGGCCCGCTGCGCTGCCGGACGGCGGACGCCACGGTTTTCTGCCCGAGCACCGGACGCGGCTGGAGAAGGAACTGGCCCGGATGGGCGACGTCCTCTGGGGGAGCCTCGGCGAAGAAGCCTCCCGTGTCCTCGTCCTTGGCTTCGAGGAGCTGATGTACGCGCCGCTGCGCCTCGCGGAGGCGCTCGCCGACGCCCGGCCGGACGTGGACGTCCGCTACTCCACGACGACGCGTTCCCCCGTCCTGGCCGTGGACGACCCTGGTTACGCCATCAGAACCCGCCTGGTGTTCCCGTCCCATGACGACCCCGCCGACGGGCCGGGGGAGCGGTACGCCTACAACGTCGCTCCTGGGGCCGGTCAACGCCGCTTCGACAGGATCGTGTTCGTGGTGGACGACGTCGGCGACACCCCGGCGCTCGCCAACGGCCTGCTGGAACGGCTTCGCGCGCTGGCCCCCGTGACGGTCGCCACCCTCCCGTCCTACAGGAGGGCCTCGTGAAGCCGCTGTACGGGCCTGACTTCGGCAGCTACCCGAGGGAAGACGTCGCCTGGCTGCTCAAGGACCTGTCCGACGCACGACTCGAAGCGCCCACCGAGGAACGTGAGGCGGCGATCCAGTCGGGGCGGGCGCACTACGCCGAGTCGCTTCCGGTCGAGTACCAGCCGGGCCCGGAGTACCGGCGCCTGTTCCACGACGCGCTGGAGGCGTCCGCCGAACGGCTCGCCTACGCGACCGGGCTGGTCACCGAGATGATCCTCGCCGAGCGCGGCCCGGACGCCGTCCTGGTGTCGCTGGCGCGGGCCGGGACGCCCGTCGGCATCCTGATGCGCCGCTGGGCCCGGTACGCGCACGGCCTGGACGTCCCGCACTACGCGGTCAGCATCGTCCGCGGGCGGGGCATCGACACGGTCGCGCTGCGGTATCTCGCCGAACACCATGACCCGGCGTCCGCGATGTTCGTGGACGGCTGGACGGGCAAGGGCGCCATCACCAAGGAACTGACCGCCGCCCTGGCGGAGCACCCGTTCCCCTCCGATCTCGCGGTGCTGGCAGACCCGGGCCGGTGCACGTCCCTGTACGGCACCCGGGACGACTTCCTGATCCCGTCCGCCTGCCTCAACTCGACCGTGTCGGGCCTGGTGAGCCGGACTGTCCTGAACGACTCGCTCATCGGGCCGGGCGACTTCCACGGCGCGAAGTTCTACGCCGAACTGGCCGCAGACGACGTGTCGCGCGTCTTCCTCGACGCGGTCTGCGCCCGCTTCGGGCACGTGGCCGAACGCGTCGCGAAGGACCTGCCGGAGCTCCGCGCCGCCGACCGCGCGCCCGACTGGTCGGGATGGGAGGCCGTCCGGCGCAGCGCCGAGGCGGAGGGCATCGACGACCTGAACCTCGTCAAACCGGGGATCGGTGAGACCACGCGAGTGCTGCTGCGCCGCGTCCCATGGAAGGTGCTCGTGCGGGCCGACGCCGGTCCGGAAGTGAGCCACATCAGGCTGCTCGCCCGCGAACGCGGCGTGCCCGTCCACGAGGTCGAGCCCGGACGGTTCCCCTACGCGTGCATGGGTTTCATCCATCCCCGGTTCGGCAAGGGAGCCGTGCAGTGACCGTCCTGGTGTGCTCCGACCTGGACCGCACGCTCATCTACTCGACTGCGGCCTTCGCCTTGGAGGGCCCAGACGAGACCATGCCGCGCCTACTGTGCGTGGAGTTCTACCAGGGAGCGCCGCTCTCCTACATGACCGAAGCGTCCGCGCGCACACTGGAGGCGCTCGCGACGGCCTCCACGTTCGTCCCGACGACGACGCGCACCCCCGAGCAGTACCGGCGCGTCAACCTCCTGGAGAAGCCGCCCCCGTACGCCATCTGCGCGAACGGCGGCCACATCCTGGTGGACGGCGAGGACGACCCGGAATGGGCGGCGTCCGTCCGGGCCCGGATCGCCGACGGATGCGCCCCGCTCGCGGACGTCCAGCGGCACCTCACGACCAACGGCGGCGACTTCGTCCTCAAGCGGCGCACCGCCTCCGACCTGTTCGCCTACACGGTCGTGGACCGGGCCGCGCTGCCCTCCGGCTGGGTCGATGACCTCACCGGATGGTGCGCCGAACGCGGCTGGCGGACGTCCCTCCAGGGCCGCAAGGTCTACTGCCTGCCCGCCGGCCTGACCAAGGCCGCCGCCGCCGAGGAGGTCGCCCGCCGCGCCGGCGCCTCCATCATGATCGCCGCCGGCGACGCGCTCCTGGACGCCGAGCTGCTGGAGGCCGCCGACCTGTCGATCCGCCCCGCCCACGGCGAACTGCACGACACCGGCTGGACGGCCCCCGTCACCGCCGTCACCGCCGCGCGGGGCGTCGCAGCCGGCGAGGAGATCGCGCACTGGCTCCTGGCGCGGGCCGCGGCGCCGCAAATGTTCACGGACCGACCTCCCGGCCGGTAGACAACCGTCGCCGCCGCAGGGGTCGCCGTGACGGCGATCTCGGGCGACAATCAACGGTGCACCCTTCTCTCGCCCAGGAGGAGGTCACCTGGACCACATGAGCTCCCGTCTCACCGGCGACGAGACCGCGCTGTGGAAGGCCGCGGCCCGGGTCCTCGACGCGAACTGGACGGGCAACGCCACCGCCGCCTCGCCCGGCCTCTACCCGCACCAGTGGAGCTGGGACTCGGCCTTCATCAGCATGGGCCTGGCCCGCCACCGCCGCGACCGCGCCGAGGCCGAGCTGATCTCCCTGTTCCGGGGCCAGTGGGCGGACGGGATGCTGCCCCACATCGTGTTCAACACGCGCCTCGACCGGCGCGCCTTCTTCCCCGGCCCCGAACTGTGGCGCAGCGACCGGCAGCCCGACGCCCCGCGCGGCGTGCACACCTCCGCGCTCACCCAGCCGCCGCTGCATGCCCTCAGCGCCCTGCGCCTGCACGAATGCGCCGCCGACGGGGAGAGCAGCCGGGCGTTCCTGGCCCGCCTGTACCCGATGCTGACCGCCCAGCACCGCTACCTGGCCCGCTGCCGCGACCTGGACTCCAGCGGCCTCATCGCCATCTGCCACCCCTGGGAGTCGGGCCTCGACAACAGCCCCGCCTGGGACCGCCCCCTCGGCGCGCTCCCGCTGCCCCCGTCCTCCTACGCCCCCGGCCTGCGCCCCCACGGCCTGCCGACCGGCGAGGACTACGACCGCTACGTGCGGCTCGTCGCGCTCATGCGGGAGGCCGCCTACCGGCCCGGCTACCTCCGCGACGCGCACCCGTTCGCGGTCGAGGACCCCCTCGTCAACGCCGTCTACCTCGCCTCCACGCACGCCCTCGCCGCCATCGCCGAGATCATCGGCGCCGACCCCGTCCCGCACCGCGAACGCGCCCAGCGCGTCCACGAGGCCGTCCTGCACCGCCTCTGGGACGGCGACACCGGCTGCTTCCGCGCCCGCGACCTGCGCGACGACCGCCTGCTCCCCGTCATCACCGCCGGCTCCTTCGGCCCCCTGCTGGACCCCGAACTGCCGGCCCCGATCGTCCGCAACCTCGTCGACCTGCTGCTGTCGGCCCGCTTCGCCGGCGCCGCCGGCTACCCCGTCCCCACCTGCGACATCCAGGCGCCCGCCTTCGACCGCGCCGGCTACTGGCGCGGCCCCACCTGGATCAGCACCAACTGGCTCGTCTGGTACGGCGCCCTCGGCCACGACCTGCCCGTCGTCGCCGACCTGCTCTACGGCTCCACCATGCGGCTCGTCCGCCAGTCCGGCTTCCGCGAGTTCTTCGACCCGTTCGACGGCACCGGCCGCGGCAGCCACGACTACGCCTGGTCGGCGGCCCTCGTCCTGGACCTCCTCGGGGCCCGCCGCGCCCCCCAGGCCGCCTGATCGCCTACCGTGGGGGCATGCGCCTGAACCGGGGTCCCCTGCCCGCCGCGGTCCGCGACGAACTCGCGCTGGAACGCGGAGAACGCGTCCTCGCGGCGGCCCCCACCCGCGGCGGCTCGTACGTCACCGCCACCCTCCTCGCCCTGCACGTGCCGACCCCCTCCGGCGGCTTCGCCCGCATCCCCTGGGAACGCGTCGACCACGCCACCTGGAAGGACGGCTGGCTGCACGTCAAGGAGACCTCCGGCGGCGCCGAGCACCACGTCCGCCTCACCGAACCCGGCTCGGTGCCCGAGACCGTCCGGGAGCGCGTCACCGCCACCATCGCCGTCACCCACCACGCGGCCCTCCCCGGAGGCGGGAAGGTGCGCATCGCCGGCCGGCGCCCCGCAGCCGGCGGCGATGTGCGCTGGACGTTCGTCTTCGACGCCGGGCTCGACCCGTCCGACCCGGGCCTGCGGGCCCAGGCCGAACAGGTCCTCGAAGACCTGCGCCGTCAGACCGGCCTCTAGCCGGGGTACGGCTGCTCCTCCTTGCGGCCGCCCGTGACCTGCTCGGGCACCCGGTCCTTCAGGTGCCCCGCCTTGTCCCGCGCGGCCCCGGCGAACGTCTCACCCTTCGACCGGATCTTCCCGGCGGCCTCCTGCACGTTCGGGTTCTCCGACACCTGCTTGGAGAGCTGCTTGATCTGCTCGTACCGCTCGCGCCCGGCCTTCGTCCCGAAGACGTAGCCGACCGCGGCGCCTGCCATGAACATCGTGCGAGCCTTCATGTCCAACTCCTACTGACGGCGGAATCGTGACACCCCCTATACCCGCCCTCGCCGCCTCAATCCGCGCGCGTGCGCGAACAGCCCCGGACATGCGCTAACCTAGACCCGCCGCCAGGGGCCGCCAGGCACCAGCGGACGCACGATCCCGCGTAGCTCAATCGGCAGAGCAGCCGGCTGTTAACCGGCAGGTTATTGGTTCGAGTCCAATCGCGGGAGCGAGGCGGTGTCGCCTGCTCGCCGACCTTTGGTCGGCTTCGCCGGGGGCCCGTTGTGCCAGCCCGGGGGGCGACCCCCCGGAACCCCCGGTGGGGAGCTTCGCTCCCCGGCTCCCGGTTGCGGTCTCTGATTCTGTTCAGCTGGGCTGCCGGTCGCTGCCTTTGAAGCTCTTCGAATGCGCCGTTAGATTTTCCTTCCTTCTCGGAGATACCCAGGCCAGGGCGCCATTCCACCTTGGAAATGGTGGGGCGCGGTCAGCGTAGGGAGGCGGCCAGGGCCAGGAGGTCCGCCGTTTCCCCGCGGGGGCTGATCAGGAGGTCTGTGACGCCTGCTTCGGCGAAGCGGCGTAGTTCCCGGGTGATCGTTCTCTCGTCTCCGGCGATGACCGTCTCGTGGACGCCGGACAGGCCCTGACGGTCGAGGACCGCTCGGTAGGCGGGGAAATCCGACGCGGCGCCCAGCTGGTCGGCCAGGTCGCGGCGGACGGCGTCCGGGTCGTCGGTGAGGGCCACTATGGTGCCCGCCAGCACGCGTGGTGCGGGGCGTCCTGCTGCCTCGGCGGCCTTGGTGATGGACGGGACGATGTGGTCGGCGATCGCGTCGGCGCCCACCCAGGTCGTCACGGTGCCGTCGGCCAGTTCGCCCGCTGTCCGCAGCATGGCCGGACCAAGGGCCGACACCAGCACCGGCGGCGGGGTCGCGCCTGGTGCGTCCAGTGCGCCTACCGCGGTCAGCATCTCGCCGTGGTAGTCGACTTCCTCGCCGCGCAGCAGCGGGCGCAGGGCCGACAGGTACTCGCGGACGTGCCGCGCCGGGCGTTCGTAGGCGATGCCGTGCGATCCCTCGATGACCTGGGGGTGGCTCGGGCCGATGCCGAGAGTGAAGCGACCGCCCGTCATGGCCTGGGCGGTGAGCGCCTGGCTGGCCAGCGCGAGGGGGTGGCGCGGGTAGGTCGGGACGATCGCTGTGCCCACCTCGATGCCGGGGACCTCGCGCCCGGCGAGCGCGGCGGTCATGAGCGCGTCCCAGGAGCCCGCGTGCCCGAAGAAGACGCTGTCGAGCCCGGCGTCCCGGGCCAGGCGGACCTGCGTTACAAGGTCATCCAAGGGTGCCGTTCCGGCGAGGGTGAACAGTCCGATGCGCATGAGCCGCTCCAAAGTGAATCGGATCTTCCGGTTCTGGTTGTGCAGGATAACCTGAATCTTCTGTTCCGGTTACCTCGGGAGGAGGACGATGCGGGCCGACGCGAAGCGCAACCGCGAGCGGATCGTCTCCTGTGCCCTCGACCTGTTCGCCGAGCGGGGGCCCGGCGTCAGCATGGAGGAGATCGCGCGGGCGGCGGGCCTCGGCGTGGGGACCCTCTACCGGCATTTCCCCGACCGGCGCGCACTGGTCGAGGAGATCGCGACCAGTTCGCTTCGGTGCCTTGGAGCGGAGATCCGGCGGCTTCGCGAGCAGGAGCTGCCGCGCTGGGAGGTGCTGACCCGGGTCGTCGCCTTCTGCGCCGGTCAGCCGTTCGCGCTGGTGAAGGCCGTCGCGGACGGTGATTCGCCGCCGGAGGAGCGGCTTGCTCTGCAGGACGAGGTCGACGGCCTCCTCCGGGAGCTCATGCAAGAGGTGCAGGAGGCAGGCGCGATGCGCGATGACATCAGCCCGGTGGAGGCCGTCGAGATCCTCAGCACCGCCGTCTGCCGGCCCGGAGCCCGGGAGGACGACGCCGTCACCCGCGTGATGCTGGACGGGCTTCGGGCCGGTCAGCGTGGCCGGGGGATGTAGGCCAGGCCGTGCGCGCCCGGCTCGCCTCGCTTGGCGATGTCGAGCCTGTTGAGGCGCTTCGTCGACTCCAGGTCGATGATGTCGACCGTCGAGGAGGTGACGCAGGCGACGTATCCCAGGGCGCCGTCGGGGGAGGAGGTGATCGTGAGCGGGAAGAGGCCGACCTCCGCCTGGCCGAGGCGATCGCCGGTGTCCGCCGAGAACACCGTCAGCCGGCCGGGGGAGTGGCTGCCCAGCCGGCTCCCGGGGTCGGCGGCCATGCGCAGCTCCCCGGCCAGCACCTTGCCGGTCGACGTGACGTGGACGGGGAACGTGACGTCGTCCACCGGAAGGACATCGGTCACCGCGGCGGTCCTGGCGTCGATGACCCGGATGCCGGGGGAGGGCCGCTCGGCGCCCGCGGCGAACGATCCGTAGGGCGCGGCGACGAACACCCGCGTCCCGTCCGGTGAGACGGCCAGCCCTTCGCTGCCGGGGACTTCGACCTTCGCGGTGAGCGTCCCCTTCTCCAGGTCGACGACCGACACGAACGGCGCCTCCTTGTTGCTGGCGTAGCCCGCGGTCCCGTCCGGGCTGATGACGAACCAGTGCGGGCCCGGAGCCTCGGTGTCGATCCGTCCGATCGGGCGCCGTGTGGCCGCGTCGACGACCACCACGCCGCCGGGCCTCTCGGGGGACCCCTCGACACTCACGTACAGGAGCCCGCGCTCGGCGTCCAGCGCGAGGCCGTGCGGCCCGTGCTCCGGCGCCAGGTCGACGACCTCCACGATCCGTCGCGTGTCGGGGTCGATGGCGGTGACCTCGCTGCGCCTGCCGGAGTTCGCGTGGTAGTAGCCCGAGTGGTAGGTGCTGGCGCACCACAGGAGTCGCCGCCGGGGGTCGAAGCAGATCTCGTGGGGTTCGGCGAGGACCTCCACCTCGCCGATACGGGTGTCGTCGGCGGCGTCGAAGAAGGAGATGGTGGCGCTGCTCTGGCTCACCACTGCCAGCAGATCGCCTTCTCTGCCTGCGCGGACGGACTGCGTCATGGTCACTCCAGCGTTCGTTGCGTGCGGACGCTTGAAGTCTTGGGCAGCGACGAGATGTCACGCAATGCAAAGATAGGCAAGGGATAGTTTCACCAAACGCAATTCGATCAGGGCGGCCATGGACCTCAATCTGCTGAAGACCTTGGACGCCCTCCTCCAGGAGAACAGCGTCACCCGCGCCGCCGAGCGGCTCGGCACCTCTCCGGCCGCCGTCAGCCGTGCCCTCGGACGGCTGCGCCGCACCACCGGCGATCCGCTGCTGGTCCGCGCCGGCCAGCAGATGGTCCCCACCCCTCGCGCGGTGCGCCTGCGGGAGGAGGTCCGCTCGCTTCTCGAACACGCCGATGCCGTTCTCGCCCCGGCGCCCGGGCCCGGCCTGCCCGACCTGGACCGGACGTTCACCGCCCAGGTCAGCGACCTCCTGCTGGCCAGTCTCGCCGCGCCGCTGACCGAGCGCGTCCGCGCTCAGGCGCCCCGGGCCGTAGTGGTCTTCCTCCCGGAGGCGATCGAGGGAACCCCTGCCCTCCGCCAAGGCGCGGTCGACCTCGAACTCGGCGTCCTGGACCACCTGGACCCCGAAACCCGCACCGAGGCCCTGACCGCGGTGCCTCTGGTCGGTGTCGCCCGAGCGGACCACCCCCTGTTCGCCGGTCCCATCGACGCCCGCCGGTTCGCCGAGGCCGACCACATCGGCATCTCCAGGCAGGGCAAACGCCACGGTCCCATCGACACCGCGCTCGCCCGGCAGGGGCTGCGTCGGCGCGTCGCCGCCGTCGTCCCCAGCCATACCGCCGCGCTCCTGATGGCCCGCACCGGCGACCTGGTCTGCCTCACCCTCGACGGGTGGCTCCCCGACGCCCTCGCCGCCCTCGGACTGCGCACCTTTCCCATCCCTGTCGCGACCCCGCCCATCGAGATCGGGATGGCCTGGCACCCGCGCCACTCATCCGATCGCGGCCACCAGTGGTTCCGCGACCAGGTCCGCGCTGCCGTCCGCCACACCACCCCGTCCCCTTCACGTGAGACGTCGCCCCACCCGGGCTGAGGTCGGACCTGCGCGCCGGGCCCGGACCGGGTTTGTACGGTGCCTTAAATGATCTGATATTTCAGGTGGGTGCGGTCGGTCGGCAGTTGGGAGCCAATTCGATCTGGGTTTCCCGTGAAAACTCTGGCGGTGTTTCCACCGTATCGCGTGTTCGGGTCAGCGGATCTTATGGCCGGAGGCGGACGTCGTCCGCTCGGTGTACGCAGGCCTTGCGCGAGTAGCGTGTTCGGCAGGCTTCTATGGGACCTTGAGTGAAGTGGCTTGCGGGGTGCGGGTGGCGATGGGGAGTCAAGAAGATCAAGAAATGCGGCGGAAGGTTCTCGCGGAACTCCAGGAGGAGCTTCGGCGGAAGCCGCTGACAATCGGCGTGGTCGGCGTTTCCGGGGTCGGGAAATCCACTCTGGTGAACACCATGTGCAACACCGAACTGCCGACGAGCCCCACCGTGGCCTGCACGAAGGAATTCGAGAGCCAGGACGTCAGCATCACCGTGCGGGGCGGTGTCGTCGACGGTCACCGTACGAAGCTGAGGGTCGTCGACGCGCCGGGGCTCGGGGAGAGCATCGAGCAGGACCCCGCGTACCTGGAGATGTACCGGAGCGAGCTTCCGAAGTGTGATGTCGTCCTCTGGCTCAGTGCCGCCCGGAACCGGGCGATCGCGCTGGAGCAGCAGTACATCGCGGAACTCCTCGGAGTGAACGACCGGATCGTCTTCGGTCTCAGCCAGGTCGACCTGATCGATCCCCTCGACTGGAACACCGAGGTGAACCTCCCTTCCGGCGAGCAGTTGAAGAACATGCGGGAGATCTGTCGCGACAGGGCGGACAGGTTCTCGCGGACGATCGGGGCGTCCGTCGAGTTCGTGCCCGTCTCCGCCGGCAGGCGATACAACCTCCAGCCGCTCTTCTCGGCTCTTCTGGAAAAGGTCCCCGACGAGCGTGCCTGGATATTCTCGGGCGTCAAGGCGTTCACCGCGGGGGACTGGGTTCCGGAGAAGTACCGAGGAAAGCTCATGGGGGGCGGGAACGGGGCCGGAACTTCCAGAAAGGGGGCGGGGCTGCTGAAGTTCCTCCGCGGTGAGTGACGGAGCGATGCTTCGGCAGTGTTTCTCTGGTGCGGTGGTGGCGGAGGCTCTCCGATGGAGATCCGCCGCTGACGGAGTTGCAAGGGGTGGAAAATGGCGGACTCCGAAGAGAACATGATCCGCAAGGAGCTGGACCGCTACAGCGCGAGCGAGCAGATGGAGATCGCGCGCACGCGGTCCTCGCTCGAGGAGTGGGCCAGGAGGATCAAGATCTTCAAGGACATCGCGATGTCGGTCGCGGACATCGTGAAGGTGGCCAAAGAGCTGCTGGACTGGTGGAACAACCGAAGGTGACGGGGTACTCCACGACCGTCTCCCGACGTCTCCGCTCCGGGCGGACGTCCCGGTGGCGGCGCTCATGCCAGGCTGTGATCTCGCAGCCTGGCATGGCGGTTCTCCAAGCGACAAGAGCGAGCCGGACGTGTCACGGCGGGCCGGACAAGTCGGGCGCATAGGAGTCGAGGTCGGGCACGACACCGAGCCAGGCGCGTACCTCCGCCGCCAGTCCGGTGTCCCCGATGAGACCGACGATGGGTGCGAGGCCGGTCAGTGCTCGTTGCATGTCGATGAGCCGATGCGTGTCGCGGTACTCGTCGGTTTCGGCCAGGGCCCGCAACATGGCGCCGATGTCCTCGCCGGGGCGGGCGAAGTCGTCCTCGGTCACCGGGATCGAGCGGAGACGCGCGGCGCGGTCGACCGCCTCCTGGCGGCTCATCGTGAAGCCGCCGAGGACCCGCTGGGCGATGCCGTCCGGCCGGAGGACCTCCGGCAGATCCGCGATCTCGTCGCCGGCCTCCAGTGCCGACAGCGACAGCCAGGCGAGGTCCTCGACGGCGTGCGCCAGAGGGAACCCCTGTTCCAGTGCCCACTCGATGAGTGAGGCGGCGAGTTCGACATCGGCCGCCGGTCTCCGGAGCGGCCATCCCATGCGCTGCCAGCGCACGTCCTGCACGGCTGATTCGATCAGGTACAGCCACCAGTGGAACGTGCTGACGTTCGGTGGCCGGTGGTCCAGTAGCCACTGCCTGCGCAGGGGCGGATCGATTTCGAGAAGGCGGTGGAACTCGAAGTCGGTCATTTCGCCAGCCGATCTTCCTGGGGCCGCAGTGCGCGAAGGTCCACGCATCATCTCAACGAAGTGGATCCCTCGGCAGACCATCGGCCTCTCGGGCCGCGTTGGTTCGTCGGTGCCGCCGGGGCGCCTCGCGGTCTTCCCATACGGCGGGATGGTCGTTTCGGGGGTGATGATCGGGTAAGTGGGAGGCGACGTGCCATGCGGAGGGGGGCGGCGGCGGCATGCTCGCGCTGGTTCTCGCTTATGCCGTCGTCGCGGTCGCCGTGCCCTGGGCGCTCGGGCGGCGCCGGCGTGCGATGGCGTGCGCCGCGGCGGTGCTGCCGGCGGTGACGGCCGGGTGGGCCGCGGCGCAGGTCGGGCGGGGCGCGGTCACGGCCAGGCTGGACTGGGCGCCGGATCTCGGGCTGGTGTTCGACTTCCGCCTGGACGCGCTGTCCATCGTGATGCTGCTGCTGATCGGCGGGGTGGGGGCCGTCGTCCTGTGCTACGCGGGCTGGTACTTCGACCGTCCCGAGAGGCTGATGATCGGGACGCTCGTCGCGTTCGCGGGGGCGATGACGGGCCTGGTGCTCGCCGACAACCTGCTCGTGCTGTACGTGTTCTGGGAGCTGACCACGCTCAGCTCGTTCGTGCTCATCGGCGCGACCCGGCCGGAGCGGGCGGAGGACCGGCGGGCGGCCGCGCAGGCGCTGCTGACGACCACCGCGTTCGGGCTGGTCATGCTCGCCGGGTTCGTGCTGCTCGGACAGACCGCCGGGACGTACCGGATCTCGGCGATGGCCGCCGATCCGCCGAGCGGTTCCCTGGCGACCGCCGGGCTGGTGCTGGTGCTGCTCGGGGCGTTCGCCAAGTCGGCGCAGGTGCCGTTGCACGCGTGGCTGCCCGCCGCGATGGTGGCGCCCACTCCGGTCAGCGCCTATCTGCACGCCGCGGCCATGGTGAAGGCCGGCGTCTACCTGGTGGCGCGGCTGGCGCCCGCGTTCGCCGACGCCGGGGTGTGGCGTCCGCTGGTCGTTGGGGCCGGGCTGCTGAGCCTGCTGACGGGCGGGGTCCTCGCGCTGCGGCAGCATGATCTGAAGCGGCTGCTCGCCTACGGGACGGTGAGCCAGCTGGGTCTGCTGATGGTCCTGCTGGGGGACGGGACGCGGACGGCCGCGCTGGCGGGCACGGCACTGCTGCTGGCCCACGGCCTGTTCAAGGCGCCGCTGTTCCTCACGGTCGGGACGGTCGAGCACGAGACGGGGACGCGGCGCGCCGACCGGCTCTCGGGGGCCTGGCGGCGGCTGCCGGTGCTCGCGGTCGCGGCGACGGCGGCCACCGCGTCGATGATCGGGCTGCCGCCCTTCCTCGGGTTCGTAGCCAAAGAGGCCGCTATGGAGGCCTTCGCTCATGGTGGCTTGGACATCGCCGTCCTCATCGGGGTGGTGGCGGGGTCTGCGCTGACCGTGGCCTACGGCTTGCGGTTCTTGTTCGGTGCCTTCGGCGGACGGGCCGAGGTCACGCCCGGAGGGCACTGGGGTCTGGTCGGGCCCGTCGTGGTCCTCGCCGCGGCCGGGTTCGCCCTGGGTGCTGCTCCCGGCGCGATGCAGAAGCTCGCCGGGCCCTACGCGGACACGCTGCGCGGGGACGGCGAGTACGAGCTCGCCCTGTGGCACGGGCTCGGGCCGGCGCTGTGGCTTTCCGTTGTCGCCCTCGTGGTGGGTGCCGCGGTGTTCGTCCTCTTCGGACGGACGTTCCCCGTCAGGCGGCCGCGGTGGCGGTTCCTGGACGCGCAGCGCGGCTACGACGGGACGGTGGAGGGGATCCTCGCCGGGGCGCACGGGGTCACCACGCGCGTGCAGGTCGGCTCGCTGCCCGTCTACCTCGGTGTGATCGGGGCGATGGCGCTGGTGGTGCCCGGCTCGGCGCTGGTGGCGGCTCTGGTCCGGGGGACGGGGCCGGACGTTCCGTGGGACCGGCTGCGGGCGTGGGACGACCCGGCGCAGGTCGTGCTCGCCGTGGTCGTGATCGGCTGCGCGCTCGCGGCGCTGCGGGCCCGCCGGAGGCTGACGGCCGCGCTGCTGCTCGCCGGGACGGGCTACGGGGTCGGCGGGCTGTTCGTGGTGCAGGGCGGCCCCGATCTCGCGCTGACGCTCTTCGTCGTGGAGACCCTGTCGCTGATCATGCTGGTGCTGGTGCTGCGGCGGCTGCCCGTCCGGTACCCGCCGAGGCGCCGCAAGGGGGAGGCCAGGGCGGTCGCCGGGGCGGTCAGCGTGTGCCTGGGCGGATTCGTCGCGCTGTTCCTGGTGGTGGCCGCGCTGAGCCGCGACACCCGTCCGGCCGGGGCCGGATACCCCCGGCTCGCGAGCGAGGCGGAGGCCGAGAACGTCGTGAACGCGATCCTCGTCGAGATGCGGGCGCTCGACACGCTCGGCGAGATCACGGTGCTGGGCGTCGCGGCGATGGGCGTCGTCGGGCTGGTGACCAGCGGGCGGCGGCTGCCGAGCCCGTCCGGCGGCGAGCGGGAGCCGGGGGAGGCGGGGAGCCGCTGGCTGGCGACGCCGGGGCGGCCGCCGCTGGGCGGATCCTCGGTGGTGCTGGAGGCGGCGGCGCGGCTCCTCGGCCCGACGATCCTGGTGTTCTCCCTCTACCTCCTCGTCGCGGGACACGGCAACCCGGGCGGCGGGTTCGTGGGCGGCCTCGTGGCGGGCATGGCGTTCGTGCTGCGCTACCTGCCGGGCGGCCGGCGGGAGCTCGCGACCGCGCTGCCGGTGCGGCCGAGCGTCCTGATCGGCGGCGGCCTCGGGCTCGCGGTCGCCACGGGCGCGGCCGGCTGGACGGCGGGCGGTTTCCCGCACGGCGAGTTCCTCCAGGGAGAGGTCTGGCACGCGTCACCGCCCGTCCTGGGCGAGGTCAAGGTGCCGACCAGCCTGTTCTTCGACATCGGCGTGTACCTGGTGGTCCTCGGCCTGGTGCTGACGATCCTCACCACGCTCGGGGCGAGCCTGGAGGACGAACCGGATGAGGAGGAGGCGTGACCGGGCCCGCGCTCGTCCTCGTGCTGACCGTCGCCGTGCTGTTCGCGGCCGGTTTCGACCTGCTGATGCAGCGGTCCCTGATCCGCGTCGTGGTCGGGTTCATGCTGCTCGGGCACGGGGCCAACCTCGTCCTGCTGCTGGCGGGCGGCGCCGCGGGCGCGCCGCCGCTGCTCGGCGGGAGGCCGGAGCGGGCGACGGCCGACCCGCTGCCGCAGGCCATGGCGCTCACCGCCATCGTGATCACGTTCGGCGTCACGGCGTTCCTGCTGGCGCTGGCCTACCGGAGCCGGCGGCTGCTCGGCGAGGACGAGGTGCAGGACGACGTCGAGGACCGCCGGATCTGCGCCGAGCGCCGCCGCGGGGGGTGGGACGCCCCGCCGGAGCGGCCCGACCCGCTGGAGGAGGACGAGTGAACGTCCTGCTCCCCCTGCCGTTCGCGCTGCCGCTGCTGGGCGCGGCGCTCGCGATGATCAGCCGCCGCCGACGGTCCTGGCTGCGGGTCCTCGCGCCGCTCGTCGGGGCGGGGGCCGTGGCGGCCTCCGTGGCGGTGCTGGCCGCCGTGGCGCGGGACGGCGTCGTCGCCGTCCAGGTCGGGGGATGGGCCGCCCCGCTCGGGATCACGCTCGTCGCCGACCGGCTGTCGGCGCTGCTGCTCGTGGTGGCCGGCACCGTGCTGCTGGCGATCATGCTGCACGCGGTGGCGGAGGGCGCGGGCGCCCTGGAGCGCCGGAGCGAGCCGGGGGTGTTCCATCCCGCGTACCTGGCGCTGACCGGCGGGGTCGGCCTGGTGTTCCTCGCCGGTGACCTGTTCAACCTGTTCGTCGCGTTCGAGGTGATGCTCGCGTCGAGCTACGTGCTCATGACCCTCCAGCCGACGGCCGAGCGCCTCCGGGCGGGCATGACCTACACGGTCGTCAGCCTCACGTCCTCGATCATGTTCCTCACCGCGCTCGGCCTGACCTACGCGGCGGCCGGGACGGTGAACCTCGCCGACCTTTCCGAGCGCGTCCCGGCGCTCCCGGCGGGCACCCGCACGGCGCTCGGGCTGCTGTTCCTCGTGGTGTTCGGCATCAAGGGCGCGATCGTGCCGATGCACCTGTGGCTGCCCGACGCCTACCCGGCCGCCCTCACCAAGGTCACCGCCGTGTTCGCGGCGCTGCTGACCAAGGCCGCGGTGTACGCGCTCATCCGCGTCGAGACGCTGGTGTTCCCCCGCGAGCACGGCTCGTGGGTGATGCTCGTCCTCGCCGCCGGGACGATGGTCGTGGGCACCCTCGGGGCGCTGGCGAACGACGACATCCACCGGGTGTTCTCGTTCACCCTCGTCGGCCACATCGGCTACATGCTCTTCGGCCTCGCGCTGTTCAGCGTCGCCGGGCTCACCGGGGCGATCCTCTACCTCGTCCACCACATCGTCGTGCAGGCGACGCTGTTCCTCGTCAGCGACCTCGTCCAGGCCCGCACGGGGGAGACGTCGCTGCACCGGCTCGGCGGCCTCGCCCGGCTGTCGGCCCTCATCGCGGTGCTGTTCTTCATCCCCGCGATGAGCGTGAGCGGGGTGCCGCCGACGTCCGGCTTCGTCGCGAAGCTCGCGCTGTTCCAGGCGGGGCTCGGGTCGGGGCGGCCGCTGGCGTACGCCGTCACGGGCGTCGCGGTGCTCGCGAGCCTGCTCACGCTCATGGCGATGGCGCGGATCTGGGTGCTCGGGTTCTGGCGCCCCCGCCCGGAGGAGGCGGGCGAGCCGCCCGCCGCCGAGCCCTACACGCGGGGCGGGGTGCGGGTCATGCAGGCCGTGACCGCCGTGATGGTCGCCGGGGGCCTGCTCATCGCCCTGTTCGCCGGGCCGCTGTCGTCGTGGAGCGCGCGGGCCGCGGCCGACCTGGTGGATCCGTCGGCCTACCGGCGGGCCGTGCTGGACGGGAGGACGCCGTGAGGAGCGCGGTCCGCAGGATCGGAGCCCGGCTGGGCATGGCGGCGTGGCTGCTCGCGGTCTGGGTGCTGCTGTGGGGGCGGGTCGACGCCCTGATCATCGCCGGCGGCGTCGTCGCCGTGGTCATCGCCTACGCGGTGAGCCGGCTGCCGGCCGTCCCGCTCGTCAACAGGATCCGGCCGCTGCGCCTCGCCGAGGCCGCCGCGGAACTCGCATGGGACCTGCTGGCGTCGAGCGTGGTCATCGGCTGGCACGCGCTGCGCGCACCGCGCCGTGTGAAGGGCGCCGTCATCGAGGTGAGCGCCCGGACGCGTTCGGAGCTCGTCCTGCTCGTGGTCACGACGAGCATCTCGCTGCGTCCCGGCACCCTGCTCGTCGACCTCGACTGGGACCGGTCGATCCTGCGCATCCACATAATGCCGGTCCGCGGACGGCGGGAGGCCGACGCCGCGCGCGACGGCGTGCTGCGCACGGAGCGCAGGCTGATGCGGGCTCTCGTGACCCCCGAGGACACGGCGGAAGAGGAGGAACGGCGTTGAGAGGAGCACGGGGATGACCGTCGTCTACACCGTCACCATGGCCCTGCTGGGCGCGGCCATCCTGATGACGGCCGCGCGCCTCGTCCGCGGCCCGACCTCCTTCGACCGGATCATGGCCGTGGACGTCCTGGCGGTCCTGCTGGTCAGCGGCATCGCGGTGCACTCGGCCGTCCGGGGCGAGCCCGCGCTGTCCACGATCCTGGTGGCCGTCGTGCTGCTCGGGTTCGTCGGGTCGGTCACCGCCGCCCGCCTCGCGGCGCGGCGGGAGGAGCGGCCGTGACCGCCGGCGACGTCGTCACCGCCGTCCTGCTTCCCGCGGGCGCCGCGTTCTGCGCGGTGGGCGCGCTCGGCGTGCTGCGGTTCCCCGACCTGCTCACCCGGCTGCACGCCGCGACCAAGCCGCAGACGATCGGGCTCGTGCTCGTCCTCGCGGGCGCCGCGCCCCAGGCGGGCTCCGTCGCGGCCGCCGCCCCGCTGCTGCTGGTCGCGGTCTTCCAGCTGATCACCGCGCCCGTCGCGGCCCAGACGATCGGCGCCGCCGCCTACCGCGCCGGCGCCCTCGACCGGACCGTCCTCACCATCGACGACGCCGGCCGCGAGCCCTGACCGCGCTCACTCCTCGGTGGCGGGGCTGCCGCCGGCGACGACCTCGGCGAGCAGGTCCTCCTCGGTGGCGCCGCGCCGCCAGTAGCCGGTGAAGGTGACGGCGCGGCGGTCCAGGCCGCGCTCGTTCACCAGGTGCCGCCGCAGCGCCTTGACCACGGCGGACTCGCCCGCGATCCACGCGTAGGCGCCGTCCGGGATCGCCGCCGCGCGCACGGAGTCGAGCAGGCCGCCGGGGGAGACCCAGGAGATCCGCGCCTCGGAGGCGGTCGGCAGGTCCTGCCGGTCGCCGGGATCGGGGACGTCGACCCACACCTGCGCGGGCGTCCCGGCGGGCAGCCAGGCGAGGTTGCCGGCGATGGCGGGCAGCGCGGTCAGGTCGCCCGCCATGACGACCGGGGCGCCGGGCGGCGGCCGGAAGTCGTAGCCGCCGTTGTCGGGGCCGGTCGGGCCGAGTACGGTGACGCGGTCGCCGGGGCCCGCCGCCGCGGCCCAGCGGGCGGCCGGGCCGGACGCGCCGTCCATGTGCAGCGCGAAGTCGACGTCCAGCTCGCCGGGGCGCTTGTCGCGGACGGTGTAGGACCGCATGACGCCGCGCACGGACGGGTCGAGCGCCCGCCAGTCGGCGAACCACGTGTCGCCGCCGCTGTCGCGCGGCATCACGGGGGCGTCCTGGTGGGGGTGCGGGAGGAAGATCTTGAACCGCTGGTCGCGCCCGCCGGTGACGAAGCCGTCCACGGACTCGCCGCCGAAGGTGATGCGGGCCATGGACGGGCCGAGCCGCTCGGACCGCAGCACGTGCAGGTCGAAGAAGGCGTACGGGTGCGCCGGGGTCTTCGGCATCGCGGCTCAGCCCGTCTTCTTCGCCGACTGGAGGGACGCGGCGAGCGCTTCGAGGATCGGCGCGCAGCCCTCGTAGGAGAAGCGGGGCTCGGGCTGCCACGCGATGACCTGGTTCGCCTTCACGGCGGGCAGGTCCTTCCACGACGGCTTGGATCCGAGGTCCTTGGGCTGGAGCGCCTGCGTCCGGGAGTCGAGCATGATGACATCGGCCTTGTACTTGTCGGCGTTCTCCCAGCTCAGCTCCTCGAAGTAGCCGTCCTTGCCCGGCTTCTCCGGGACGATGAGGTCGACGCCGAGCTCCTTGAAGTAGATGAGGTCGGTGTTCTTCCCCGGGCTGGAGGCGTAGAAGAGGTCGGGGCTCGCGGACGCCGCCAGCACCTTCAGCCCCGGCTTGGCCTTGGCCGCCGCGCGCAGCGCCTCGGCGGCCTTGTCGAACCTGGCCTTGGCGGCGGTCACCTTCGCCGACTTCGGGTCGGCGCCGAGGGCGGCGGCGAGGGCGGCGGTGCGCTCGATCGGCTTCGGCAGCGCGACGGCGCCGGCGGAGATGGCGACCGAGTCCGCCAGCGCGAAGATCTTGTCCTTGCTCTCGGCCGGGACGTAGAACAGGTCGCCCGGCACGAACATGTTGTCGACGAGGAGCTCGGGGCGCAGCGCCGCGTACTTCTCGATGTTGAACTCGCCGTAGGCGTTGCCGATGATCTCCAGGCGGTCGACGGGCAGGTTCCCGGCCTGGGGGTCGGGCTTGCCGTCCTTGAGCTTCGTCGGGCCGAACACGCCGACGATCTGGCGGTCCACGCCGAAGTCGTAGAGGGCGGCGGCGGTGCCGACGTAGCCGACGACGCGCTGCGGGCGCGCCTTGAGCCGCACCCGGGTGCCGCGGTCGTCGGTGAACGTCCAGGCGCCCCCGCCCGGCGAGGCCGTGCCGCTCGCGTCGTCACCGCCTCCGCACGCGCTGATGAGCGCCCCGAGGGCGAGGGCGCCGCCCGCGCCGAGCAGGCCGCGGCGGGTGAGGTGCTGTGCCCCGATGTTCGACATCTCCGACGTTCTCCCAAATCAAGTTGCGTGGCCGGATGGCCGGCCGATGGGAGCTTAGGTTAACCTAACCTAAGATCTTGTCCAGAGTGGGGACCGTCACGTGCTCCCCGGCCGTCCCCCCGGAGCCCCCCACGTGTTGACGACGAAGTCGCCGCCGGTCACACCGCCCGCGGAGCCGGCGGCAGCCCGGCGGCCGCCGGGCGCGCGATGGGCCGCCGGACTCGTCGGCGCGCTGCTCCTCCTCCTCGCCGCCGTCGTGCTGAGCCTCGGGGTCGGAGCGAAGCCGCTGCCCCCCGGACAGGTGTGGGACGGGCTGTTCCACGCCGACTCGGCGGCGTACACGCTCGTCCGCGAGATGCGCCTGCCGCGCACCCTGCTCGGGCTCCTCGCGGGGACGGCGCTCGGCCTCGCCGGCGCGGTGATGCAGTCGCTCACCCGCAACCCGCTCGCCGATCCCGGCCTTCTCGGCATCAACGCGGGCGCCGCCGCCGCGGTCGTGTCCGCCATCTCCTTCCTCGGCGTCACCTCGTTCACCGGGTTCGTGTGGTTCGCGTTCGCCGGAGCGGGAGCCGTCGCGGTGCTGCTCTACGCGGTCGGGGGCGGGCGAGCCGCCACCCCGGCCCGGCTCGCCCTCGCCGGGTCCGCGCTGAACGCCGCGCTCTTCTCCTACGTGAGCGCGGTGCAGCTGCTCGACACCGCGTCCCTCGACCGGATGCGCTTCTGGACGGTCGGGTCGCTCGCCTCGGCGCAGGGCTACACCGTCGTCCGCGTCGCGCCGTTCGTCCTGGTCGGGCTGGTCTCCGCGCTGCTGCTGGCGCGCCCGCTGAACGCGATGGCGATGGGCGAGGACGCCGCCCGGGCGCTCGGCGCCGACCCGGGACGCGTCCGGATCGCCGCGATCGTCACCGTCACCCTGCTGTGCGGCGCGGCGACGGCGGCGTGCGGGCCGATCATCTTCGTGGGGCTGATGGTGCCGCACCTCGTCAGCGCCCTGACCGGTCCCGACCTGCGCCGGCTGATCCCGTTCTGCGCGGTCCTGTCGCCCGCCCTGATGCTCGCGGCGGACGTCTTCGGGCGCGTCGTGGTGCGGCCGTCCGAACTCCAGGTCGGCGTGGTGATGGTCGTCGCGGGCGGTCCCGTCTTCCTGTACTTCGTCCGCCGGGCCGGGAGGTCGCGCTCATGAGCGGTTCCAACCGGGGGCCTCATTTCGCCGTCGTCCGGACGCCCGCGGTGTCGTTCCGGTTCCGGCCGCGCGCTCTCGTCGTCGCGGCGCTCTGCCTCGCCGTCGCGCTCGGGACGGGCGTGCTCCTCATCGGCAGCGGCGACTTCCCGATCGGCCCCGCCGACGTCGTGCGGACGCTCGCCGGACAGGGGTCGCCCGCCGACTCGGTCATCGTGAACGAGATCCGGCTGCCGCGCGCGGCGGCCGGGCTCGCGGTCGGCGCCGCGCTCGGGCTGGCGGGCGCGATCTTCCAGTCGCTGGTCCGCAACCCCCTCGGCAGCCCCGACATCCTCGGCTTCAGCCAGGGCGCCGCGACCGGCGTCCTCGCCGTGATCGTGCTGACCGGCGCCGGCAGCGTCGCGGTCGCGGCCGGCGCGGCCGGCGGAGGCCTGCTCACCGGCCTGGTCGTGTACCTGGTGGCCGGACGGCACGGCGCGCACGGGCAGCGGCTCATCCTCGTCGGCATCGGCGTCGCCGCGATCCTCACCGGCGTCAACGGCTACCTGATCACCCAGGCGGAGATCACCGACGCGGCCCGCGCCGTGCTGTGGCTGACCGGCAGCCTGGACGGCCGCGACTGGGCGGACGCCGCGCCGGTCATCGCGGCGCTCGCCGTGCTCGGCCCGCTCGTCCTCGCCGGCTGCGGGCGGGCGCTGCGGATGCTGGAGATGGGCGACGACGCGGCGCACGGGCTCGGCGTGCCCATCGAGCGGGTCCGGGTGCTGCTGCTGGCCGCGGCCGTGCTGCTGACGGCGCTCGCCGCGGCGGCGGCCGGGCGCGGCAGAACTCCAGGGCCTCCTCCAGCGACAGGACGCGGGGCGGGGTGAGCCGCTCCAGCTCGTCGCCGG
>NZ_JBFARL010000076.1:0-35213 GCF_040674655.1 Actinomadura sp. NPDC049753
GCGGCCCCCGCCCCCCCCCCCGCGCCCGGCGGCGCCCCCCCCCACGGCCGTTCAGAACACGTCCGGGCCGCGCAGGGTCGACTCGGCGCCGCCGTCCACGTAGATGACCTGGCCGGTCATGTGGGTGTTGGCGGGCGACACCAGCCAGCGCAGGGCCTCCGCGATCACTTCTGGGCCGGCGTAGCCGTTCAGCGGCATGGGGACGGCCTCGTTCATCACCTTGAGCATCGCCTCGTCCTCGAACAGCGGCGCGCTCATCGGCGTCCTGACCACGCCCGGCGCGATCGCGTTGAGGGGGATTCCCTCGCCGGCCCACTCGGGGGCGACGCTCGCGCGGCGCATCCACCGGGCCAGCGCCGCCTTCGACGACGGGTACGTCCTGTTGCCCGCGCCGGCCGCGACGACCTTCGCCGCCGCCTCCAGCGCGGCGGGCTCGTCCCCGGCCAGGCAGGCCCGCACGGTCTCGTCGTCCGCCGGGTGCGTGCCGGCGATCGACCCGACGACGGCCGCGCGCGGGGCCCGCGCCCTGGCCAGCGCGGGGCGCAGGCCCTCCATCAGCGCGACGACGCCGAAGTAGTTGACCTTGACGGGCAGCTCGGTGAAGTCGGAGACGCCGGCGCAGGCGACGACGGCGTCCAGGGTGCCGCCGCACAGGTCCAGCACCTCGGCGACCGCCCGCGACCGCCCCTCGGCGCCGCCGAGGTCGGCGCACACGTCGGCGTCGCGCAGGTCGACCCCGACGACCGTGTCCCCCTGCTCGCGCAGCAGCCCGGCGAGCGTCTTCCCGATGCCGGACGCCGTCCCGCTGACGGCGATGGTGCGTGCCATGGTGGTCCCTCTCAGGTGTGGGCGCCGCCGTCCACGCGGAGGTCGGCGCCGGTGAAGTAGGCGGCGTCGGACGAGGCGGCGAACGCGATCGCGGCCGCGATGTGCTCCGGCTCGGCCGCGCCGTAGTAGGAGCGGATCTTGGAGAAGTAGGTGAGGTCCAGGCCGTCCGGGAACATGCCCGGCGCCCGGGTCAGCGGGGTGTCGACGGCGCCCGGGGAGATCGGCACGACGCGGATGCGGCGGGCGGCCAGCTCGGCGGCGAGGCTCAGCGAGAACGCCAGCACGGCGCCCTTGGACGCCGAGTACGCCGTCATGAACGGGTTGCCCTGCGTCGCCGACAGCGAGGCGGTGTTGACGATCACGCCGGTGCGGTCGGGGAGGTGCTTGAGCGCCTCGCGGCAGAACAGGGCCGTGCCGACGAGGTTGACGGAGAACATCCGGTGGAGGTCGTCCACCGTGAGGGTCTCGATCGGGGTGGTCTTGTGGACGCCCGCGACGTTGACGAGGACGTCGATGCCGCCGAGCGCCCCCGCCGCGTCCGCCACGGTCGCGATCACGGCGGCCTCGTCGGTGACGTCCGCCACCCGGGTGGCGACGGTGCCGGGACCGCCCGCCGCCGCCGCCGTCCCGGCGAGGCCCTCCTCCGAGACGTCCACGGCGTACACCGCGGCGCCCTCGGCGGCCAGGCGGATCGCGGTGGCCCGTCCGATGCCCGACGCCGCCCCGGTGAGCAGCACTTTCACGCCGTCAAAGCGATTCATGGCGGCACGCTAGCCGCGGCCGCGGGACGTCCGCCGGGGCGGTCCCGATCACTGGGAGGCGTTCGGCGCCGGCGCCGCGACGCCGCTTCCCGGAGCGTTCGAGCGGGGCGCGAGCAGCAGCTTGCAGGCGAGGCGGATGTCGCTCTCGACGTCCGCCATCGACGCGCGGCCGTTCAAGCTCGACTGGAGGACGCCGTACCAGCACTGCATCAGCAGCCGGACGAGGGTGACGTCCTGCGCGGTCGGCACCTCGATCCCCACCGCCCGCAGCAGGATCTCCCGGAACGTGCTGTCGATGTGGACGGTGTCGGCGACGGTCGCGACGTGGGCGGTGTTGGACGCGTGCAGCATCGACGTCGACAGGACCGGCTGCGCCATGAGGTGCCGGCTCGCCTGCACCAGCAGGTCGGCGACCGCGTCCTCGGGGCTCGTGCCGGGCGCGGGCTCGGTGACCTGGTCGCGGAGCCGGTCGACCTGCTTGGCCATGACCGCGGTGAACAGGTGGACCTTGGACGGGAAGTACCGGTACAGGGTGCCGATCGCGACCCCGGCGGCCTTCGCGACCTCGTGCATCTGGACGCGTTCGAGGGACTTCTCGGCGCCGATGCGCGACGCGGCGCGCAGGATGCGCTCGCGCCGGTCGTGCTGCTCCGGCGAGCTCGGCTCGGCGGACAGCCTGCCCGCTGCGATCCTCGCCACGGTCCTCCCCCGGTCCTTCCGTCCTCTGATCCTTCCCGTCCTGCCAGGGAACAATATCCGGGCTCCGGACCGTCCCCGCGAACATCCGTACCGGTCAGTGGGACGGGCCGCCCCTCCCCGCCCGGACCGCGCCCTACGGTGTGCCCGCGCCGGGAACCCGAGGTCGGAGGGCATGTCACATGGGACGAGCCGGGTGGGACGACGAGTACGACGTGGTGGTCGCCGGCTCCGGGGCCGGGGCGATGGCGGGCGCGCTCGCCGCCGCGTCGGGCGGGCTGCGGACCGCCGTCCTGGAGAAGACGGGCCTGCTCGGCGGGACGTCCGCGTACTCGGGTGCGGCGATCTGGCTGCCGGGGACGCGAGTCCAGGAGCGCGCCGGGCTCGGCGACTCGACCGAGGGCGCGCGAACCTACCTGCGGGCGCTGCTCGGCGACGACGAGGCCGAGCGCCGCGAGGCGTTCCTGGAGACAGCCCCTGAGCTGGTGGACTTCCTGGAGAAGGACCCGGCGATCGAGTTCCGGTTCCAGGCGTTCCCCGACTACTTCGACGCGCCCGGGCGCCTGGACATGGGGCGGTCGTTCGTCCCGGCCGAACTCCCGGCCGAGAGGCTCGGGGAGCTCGCCGCGCTCGTCCGCCCGCCCGTCGACCGGGACCGGGCGGGCCGGGGGCACTCGGCCTCCAAGCCGCTGGCGCAGGGCCGGGCGCTGATCGGGCGGCTGCTGCTGGCGATCACCGCGACGGGGTCCGGGGAGATCCGCACGCGGACCGCGCTGACCGACCTGGTCGTCGAGGACGGCCGGGTGACCGGGGTCGCGGCGATGACCGCGGACGGCCCGGTGCGGCTGCGGGCCCGGCGCGGCGTCCTGCTGGCGGCGGGCGGGTTCGAGTCGTCCGCCGCGCTGCGGGCCGAGCGCGGCGTGCCGGGCGGCGCCGATCTGACGATGGCCCCCGGCGGCGCGAACACCGGCGACGCGATCGAGGCCGCCGTCCGGATCGGCGCGTCCACCGGCCTGCTGGACCAGGCGTGGTTCTGCCCCGGCCTGCTCGCCCCGGACGGGCGGCCCGCGTTCACCCTCGGGTTCCGCGGCGGGCTGATCGTGGACGCCTCGGGCCGCCGGTTCGCCAACGAGTCCCTCCCCTACGACCGGATGGGGCGCCGGATGGCCGCCGCGGAGGGACCGTTCCATCTGATCTGGGACGCGCGGGCTGACGGCCTGCCCGCGATCTCCGTCCCGCCGCTGCGGGCGGACGAGCAGCTCGCCTCGGGCGCCTGGGTCCAGGCGGGCACCCTGCCCGAGCTGGCCGGGATGCTCGGGCTCCCGGCGGACGCGCTCGCCGGCACGGTCGAGCGGTTCAACGACTTCGCCGCCAGGGGCGCGGACGAGGACTTCCACCGCGGCGAGGACCCCTACGACCTGTACTTCTCCGGCGGCAGGCCGTGCGTCGTGCCCGTCGACCGGCCGCCCTACCTCGCCGCGCGGGTCGTCCTGAGCGACCTCGGGACGAAGGGCGGGCTGCGCACCGACGCCGACGCCCGCGTCCTGGACGGCTCGGGCCGTCCCGTCCCCGGGCTCTACGCCGCCGGCAACACCAGCGCCTCGTTCACGGGCCCCGTCTACCCAGGGCCCGGCGTGCCGATCGGGTCGGCCATGGCCTTCGCCTACCGCGCCGTCCAGGACATCAGGAGGAACCACACGTGAGATCAACGGGAAGGGTCGCCGTCGCGGCCGCCGCGTGCGCCGCACTGGCCGGGATGGCCGCGGCCCCCGCGCAGGCCGCCCCCGCGCAGCGGGGAAAGCTGCTCGGCGTCCGGCCGCTGGCGAACGCGGCGGCGCTGCCGAGCGCCTCCGCCAACCGGTTCGTCACCTACGTCTCCGAGGGCGTGGGCGGGAAGCGGATCACGGTCTCGGGGACGGTCGCCGTTCCGAAGGGCGCGCCGCCGCGCGGCGGCTGGCCGGTGCTGAGCTGGGCGCACGGCACCACCGGAACGGCCGACGCCTGCGCGCCGTCCGCGGACACCGCGGGCGGCCCGGCCCACGACTACCTGTCCGTCACCGAGTCCTACCTGGACAAGTGGGTCGCGAACGGCTTCGCGGTCGTCCAGACCGACTACGAGGGCCTCGGCACGCCCGGCGGGCACCCGTACCTGAACGGGGTCAGCGAGGCCAACGCCGTCACCGACATCGTCCGAGCCGCCCGCAGCGCCGACCGCCGCATCGGGCGCGACTGGTTCGTCGCCGGGCACAGCCAGGGAGGCCAGGCCACCCTCTACACGGCGGCGGCCCGGCAGAAGCCCCGCGACATCCGGCTCAAGGGCGCGGTGTCGATCGCGCCGGGCTCGAACATGAGCCAGACGGCGCAGTACGTGAAGGCGCAGTACCCGGGCGCCGAGATCGCGCTGCCGTTCCTGTTCGTGCTGCTCAACGGCGCGCAGGCGGCCGATCCGGCGTTCGTCCCCGAGGATCTGCTGACCGACGACGCCGCCGCCGTCGCGAAGGCGGGCCGGACGAACGCGTGCCTTCTCCAGCTCAAGCAGCTCAGCAGGGACCTGCCGCTGGACAAGGTGTTCCGCCCGGACGCCGACCTCACGCGGTTCGAGGCCTACTACGACTCGCAGGAGGCGCTCGGCCTGACCCTGCGGGTCCCGACGCTGGTCGCCCAGGGCACCGCCGATCGCGAGGTCTCCCCCGCCGCGACGCAGAACATCGTCAACGACCTGTGCAAGCGCTACGGAACCGTCTCGTACCGGACGTTCGAGGGCGCCGACCACCGGGGCGCCATCGGCGCGTCCTTCGAGACGGCGCTGGAGTTCGCCCAGGCCGTCCGCCGAGGCGAAACCCCGTCCACGAGCTGCTGACGGCACGGGTGGTCCCGTCCACCGGCGACGAGGCCGCCCACGCGCGCGCCTTCGAGCACGCGCTCAAGCACCTCTTCCGCCACTACATGGCGCGCGCCGATTCCTGACCCCGCACCCTCGGGCGCTCCTCGAAAGGCGCCGCCGAGAACGGCCCGGCTCTCAACGAGAGCCGGGCCGGACGTTTATGGGGCGCCCCACTGCCGACGCCGGCCGCATTAAGGCACGCACCATTCATTATGCGACCGCCCAGACCCGTCGACAAAGGCATGCCGAAACGACGGAAAGGCCTACTTCACATTCCAGAGAGGCCAGGCCTTTGTTTACCGCGCACCCTGAACCGAACCCGGGGCCGAGCATTTCTCGGGCACTCCAAATAAACCAACGTACGCGAACGTACGCGGTAACGACCGGGCTCCGTGCGCCGCAGGCACCACTACTTCAGTCGGCACTCACATTCGGACCACTTCGCAACCATCCCCGACATCCCCGTGCGGCGGCCTCCGGCACGGCGAATCCCCATTCGCCACTGGCGGCCTGCCGGCAGCGTACCGGCCCGCAGACCGTCGGCGGGCCGGATCCGCGGACCAATGATGATCTTTGTGACGCAGGTCATGGCCCTGAACGCAGCGGCTGCAGCGCCTGACGGCGACGCATTCCCGGCCCTTACTGCGCATTTACGTCCCACGACAGATATGTGACCGAGCCGTCACGGATCGCGATCAAACTAAAGTCGGCAACCCATTATGTGTTGTAGAACACATCGACTTGTCAAACACGCTGAATCGCGTACAGTCCCTTTCCGTCGGCAGGAGCAATTGCTGCCGAACGTTGGGAGGAAGCCCCCCAACGGCCACCAAATAACACGTCGAGGTCTAGGGCCTCGGCGGAAAGCAAAGGGAGTTGATCTCCAATGAACTGCCCCAAGTGCGGTGCCCAGATGCAGAAGCCGGGCGACCAGGGCGGATCCATGTGGGTCTGCTACAGCTGCGGAACCGTCGTTCAGAGCTGAACCAGCAAGGCCAGCCCACTGACTAGCGGGCTGGCACACGCACGAATATCGCGGTCGTCCCCCGACCAGTTCGGGGGGCGGCCGCCCCTTCACGTCTTCAGCCGGCCGTTCTGCGGGGGCATGATGCGCCACCTCGCCGGCCGAGCGCGGACGCCCGTCGAGCGGATGAGCCGGTCCGGTGGTCAGACGAGGTTGTCCTCCACCTTGAGACCGAACTCGCCCCGGCCGTACATGGACAGGGCGTGCTCGACGTCGTTGGCGACGTGGACGCTGCCGGCGTGGGCGTCGCGCCAGGCGCGTTCGATGACGTTGCCGCGGTGCAGGGAGTTGCCGCCGGCCGTCTTGAACAGGATGTCGATGGCCTCGATGGCGCGTTCGGTGCCGCGGACCTGGTCGCGGCGGGCGCGCAGGCGCAGCTCCATCGGGATCTTCTCGTTGCGGACGGCGTACTCGTGGATCTCGCGGACGTTGCGGTCGGTCTGCAGGACCGCGGCGTCGATCTCGGAGGCGGCGCGGGCGACGGCGACCTGGGCGAACTGGTCCTCGACGAAGCGGCCGCCGCCGAGGCTGAGGCGGATCCGGTCGCGCATGCGGGTCACGTAGAGGTCGTGGCAGCCGGCCGCCATGCCGATCACGCTGGCGGCGACGGTGCTGGTGAAGATCGTCCCGAAGGGCATGCGGTAGAGCGGGCCCGTGTTGACCTTGCGGCCGGGATTGCGGAGCTGGGCCTGCTCGAAGTTGCGCATCGCGCGGTGGGCCGGGACGAACGCCTTCTCCACGACGATGTCGTCGCTGGCGGTGCCGCGCAGGCCCATCGAGTCCCAGACCTCCGCGATCTCGTAGTCGCGCCGGGGCACGAGGACGGTCATGAAGTCGACCGGGCGGCCCTCGGCGCCGACGACGAGCGCGCCGAGCAGGGCCCATGAGGCGAACTCGCAGCCGGACGAGAACGACCAGCGCCCCGTCACCTCGTAGCCGCCGTCGACGGGGGTGAGCCGCCCGATCGGGGCGTAGGAGGAGGCGATGAGGGTGTCCGGGCCCGCGCCCCACACCTCGCGCTGCGCCTCGTCGGCGAACAGGCCGAGGTGCCAGGAGTGGACGCCGAGGACCGCGGCGACCCAGCCGGTCGAGCCGCAGGCGCCGGAGACCGCGCGGATCACCTCGTAGAAGGCGACGGGGTCGTCCTCGGCGCCGCCGTGCCGGGTGGGCTGGAGCATCCGGAACACGCCGGCGGCGGTCAGCTCCCGGATCGTCTCCGCGGGGATGCGTCCTTTCTCGTCCACGGACCGGGCCCGCTCGGCGATGCCGGGCAGCAGTCCGCGCACCGCGTCCAGGACCTCGTTGCTCATCCCCGCTCCTTCCCTAGTACGGCCATTGCAGGAGACCATGGTCGCGCGCCGGCGCGGGGCCGGGCGTCCCGGCCAATGGGACTCGGCGGTCGGGACGGTGACCTGCGACCTAACGTTCGAATCACCCATCCATCGCTGAAGGGATGATCCACGTGACCGCAACCGAGTCGGACGCCGTCCGCGCCATCGAGGCGGAGGCGATCACCCGCCGTTTCGCCCGGGGATGGCACTGCCTCGGGCTGGCCGAGAAGTTCCGGGACGGCAAGCCCCACACGGTGAACGCGTTCGGGCAGAAGCTCGTGGTCTTCACCGGTGAGGACGGCACGACGAACGTCCTGGACGCCTACTGCCGCCACATGGGCGGCGACCTGTCCCAGGGCACCGTCAAGGGCAACGCGATCGCGTGCCCGTTCCACGACTGGCGCTGGGGCGGCGACGGCCGCTGCAAGCAGATCCCCTACGCGCGCCGCGTCCCGCTGCGGGCCCGGACGGCCGCGTGGCCGACGATGGAGCAGGACGGGCTGCTGTTCGTCTGGAACGACCCGGAGGGGAAGAAGCCGCCGGAGGACGTGACGATCCCGGTGATCGAGGGCGCCACCCGCGACGACTGGACCGACTGGCGCTGGACGGAGACGGTCGTCCACACCAACGCGCGCGAGGTCATCGACAACGTCGTGGACATGGCGCACTTCTTCTACATCCACAAGTCGTTCCCGACGTACTTCAAGAACATCTTCGAGGGCCACGTGGCCACGCAGATCATGAAGGGGCGGACGCGGGAGGACGCGCGCCGGGAGGGCGGCGGCGGCGGGCCGAAGATGCTCGGCAACACCTCCGTGGCGTCCTACCACGGCCCCTCCTTCATGATCGACGAGCTGACGTACCACTACGAGGGGTACGACCTGCACTCCGTCCTGATCAACTGCCACTACCCGATCGACGAGAACTCGTTCTCGCTGCACTCGGGCATCATCGTCCAGCACAGCGACGCGCTGCCGGCCGACGCCGCCGAGGCGACCGCGCAGAAGCTGTCGGACTTCATCCTGACGGGCTTCGAGCAGGACATCGAGATCTGGCGGAACAAGACCCGCATCGACAACCCGCTGCTGTGCGAGGAGGACGGGCCCGTCTACCAGCTGCGCCGCTGGTACGAGCAGTTCTACGTGGACGTCGCCGACGTCACGCCGGAGATGACCGACCGGTTCGAGTACGAGATCGACACGACCCGGCCGGTGGAGTCCTGGCAGAAGGAGGTCGACGCGAACATGGCCCGCCGGGAGGCCGAGGGGGCGTCGGCGTGACGACCCGCCAGGACGAGCGCCTCCTGGACGGGCCGCTGCTGCCGGTCCGCTGCCGCCGCTGCGCCGCCGAGGTGATGGTGCGCAAGTCGAGCTGGGAGCAGACGAGCATCCAGTGGAACGCCGAGGCCAGAGAGGCGTGCGTGGGGCTGGACGACCCGCACGCGACCTGCCCGGCGCTCCGCTCTGCCATCCAGGAGGCCGCGCTGAACGGCGCCATCACGGTGGTCGAGTGACGGGCGGGCGGCTGGCCGGGCGGGTCGCGGTCGTGACCGGCGCGGGCGACGGGATCGGGCGCGGCATCGCCCGCCGCTTCGCCGCGGAGGGGGCCCGCGTGCTGGTCGCGGAGCTCGACCCGGAGTCCGGGGAGCGGGTCGCCGCGGAGATCGGGGCGGATGCCCGGTTCGTCCGGACGGACGTCACCGACAAGGCGCAGGTCCACGCGATGGTGGACGCGGCGGTCGAGACGTGGGGCTCGGTGGACGTCCTGGTCAACAACGCCTGGGGCGCCGGGACGGTGGGCCGGGTGGAGTCCAAGACCGACGAGCAGCTCGCCCGCGGGTTCGCGATGGGCTACTACGGGCCGCTGTGGGCGATGCAGGCCGCCTTCCCGCACATGAAGGCCCGCGGGTGGGGGCGCGTCGTCAACATGTGCTCGCTGAACGGCGTCAACGCCCATATGGGGACCCTGGAGTACAACTCGGCCAAGGAGGCCCTCCGGACGCTGACCCGCACGGCCGCCCGCGAGTGGGCGCCCACCGGCGTCGCCGTCAACGCGATCTGCCCGGGCGCCAAGAGCGCGGCGTTCCGCCGGATGGCGGCCGCGCACCCGGAGATCGAGGCGGCCGCCGACCGCGCCAACCCGATGGGCCGCCTCGGCGACCCGGAGACCGACATCGCCCCCGTGGCGGTGTTCCTGGCGTCCGAGGACGCCCGCTACCTGACCGGAAACACCCTGTTCGCGGACGGCGGCTCGCATGTCAACGGCGTCGCCTGGACCCCGGACCTGGACGGAGAGCAATGATCGACCGATACGGCCCGTGGGCCGTGATCGCGGGCGGCTCGGAGGGCGTCGGCTCGGCCTTCGCGCACCGCCTCGCCGACGCGGGCCTGAACCTCGTGCTGATCGCGCGCAAGCCGGGGCCGCTGGCGGAGACGGCCGAGGCCGTCCGCGCGAAGGGCGTGGAGGTGCGCACCCTCGAACTGGACCTGGTCGCCCCGGACCCGCTCAAGGCGATCCGCGAGGTGACCGACGGCCTGGACGTCGGGCTGCTGGTCTTCAACGCGGGCGCCAACAGCTACGGCCACGAGTTCGTCACCGGCGACCTGGACCGCTTCCAGGGCGTCATCGACCTGAACATCACCGCCCAGCTCGCGCTGACGCACCACTTCGGCGCGCTGATGAAGGAGCGGGGGCGCGGCGGAATCCTGCTGGTCGGCTCCCTCGCCGGCTACATGGGCCAGCCGCAGATCAGCATCTACTCGGCGGTGAAGGCGTTCGGCCGCGTCTTCGCCGAGGGGCTGTGGCTGGAGATGCGCGAGCACGGGGTGGACGTCCTGGAACTGGTCCTCGGCGTGACCCGCACCCCGGCGATGGAACGCGCCGGCCTCAACATGGACATGCCCGGCCTGAACGTCGCCGAGCCCGACGACGTCGCCCGCGAGGGCCTCGAACACCTGGCGGACGGCCCCGTGTGGGTCGCGGGCGGCAACTACGACATGGCCCGCAAACGCGCCGGTTTCCCCCGCGAGAAGCTCGTCGCCGGGGCGCACGCCGCGATGAAGCGCATGCTTCCGGAGCCGTCCTGACACGCTCCGCGGCCGGCGTCCGGTAGGCATGGACCATGTCCGTTCACCATGCCCGCGTCCGGGTCGCCGGCCGCTCGCTGCACGTCGCGGAGTCGGGAGACCCCTCCGGCCGGCCGTTCCTGTTCCTGCACGGCTGGCCGGAGTCGTGGCGGACGTGGCGGGACGTGATGGCCGCCGCGCCGCCCGAGGTCCGCCTCCTCGCCGTCGACCTGCCCGGCATCGGCGGGTCGACGGGGGCGACCAGCGGCTCGAAGCGGGACCTGGCCTCGGTCGTCCACGACCTGGTCCGGCACCGGGGCCTGGACGGCCTCACCCTGGTCGGCCATGACGCCGGGGGCATGGTCGCCTACGCCTACCTGCGCCGGTACGAGGCGGCGCGCGTGGTCATCATGAACACGGCGATCCCGGGCGTCGCCCCGTGGGACGCGGTGACCGCCGGTCCCGCCGTCTGGCATTTCGGCCTGCACGCCGTTCCCGGCCTTCCGGAGACCCTCGTCCGCGGTCGCCAGGCCGAGTACTTCGACCACTTCTACGACGTGCTGTCGGCCGACCCGTCCAGGATCACGCCCGACGCCCGCACCGCCCACGCGGCCGCCTACGGCACCGACGCGTCCCTGACCGCCGGTTTCGACCTGTACCGCGCCTTCGCGCAGGACGCCGACGACAACGCCGCCCTCACGGACCCGGTCACGACACCCGTCCTCTACCTGCGCGGGGACGGCGAGGGCGGCGACATCGCCGCCTACGCTGAGGGGTTCCGCAAGGCGGGCGTGGAGAACCTGACCACCGCGACCATCCGCGACGCGGGCCACTTCTCCCAGGAAGAGCAGCCCGCCCGGGTCTGGGCCCGCATCCAGGAGTTCGCCGAGGAGACCTCAGACTGAGCCGCGCAGCACGTAGGTGGCGTCGCGGTGCTCGTAGACGGGGTCGGTGGTGTCGCGGCCCTCGGTGCGGAGGACGCGCTTGATGACCTTGTTGGTCGGGGTGCGGGGCAGGGCCTCGACCAGGCGGACGTAGCGCGGGGTCCACTTGGTGCCGAGGTCCGGCTGGGCGGCCAGGAAGGCCGTGAAAGCGGACGGGTCGAAGGCGTGGCCCGGGGCCAGGGTGACGGCGGCCATCGCCTGGTCGCCCACCCGGTCGTCCGGGACGGCGTAGACGGCGACGTCGGTGAAGGGCTCGAAGCGGGCCAGGAGGCGTTCGACGGGGGCGGCGGCGAAGTTCTCGCCGTCCACGCGCAGCCAGTCGTCGTCGCGGCCGGCGAAGTACCAGTAGCCGTCGGCGTCGCGGTAGGCGAGGTCGCCCGACCAGGTCCAGCCGTTGCGGACGCGCCGCGCCGTCGCCTCGGGGTTGTTGTAGTAGCCCTCGAACTTGGCGGCGCCCATCGTGTCGACGATCTCGCCGATGGCCTCCTCGGCGTTGAGGAGCACCCCGTTCGCGTCGAACTCGGCGCGCGGGCATTCCCGCAGGGTCTCGGGGTCCATCACGACGGTGCCCGCCTCGGCGACCCCCAGCGAGCCGGGCGGCGTGCCGGGGACGCGGTTGAGGCGGATCTCGCCCTCGCTCGACCCGTAGGAGTCGATGACGGCGCAGCCGAACCGGCGGGCGAACGCGTCGATGTCGCGCTGCGCCGCCTCGTTGCCGAACGCGATGCGGAGCGTGTTGTCGGCGTCGTCCGGCTTCTCCGGGACGGCCAGGATGTAGCTGAGAGGCTTGCCGACGTAGTTGAAGAACGTGACGCCGTGGCGGCGCACGTCCGGGAGGAAGCCCGAGGCCGAGAACTTGCGGCGCAGGACGATGCGGCCTCCGGCGGCGACGGCGGGCGCGATCCCGGCCATCAGCGCGTTGGAGTGGAACATCGGCATGACCACGTAGAACACGTCGTCGCCGGTGAGGCCGCGCCGGTCGCGCTGCTGGACGGCGATCCGGCCCAGCCTGCGCTGCGTGCAGATCACCGCCTTGGGCGCGGACGTCGTCCCGGACGTGAACACCAGCGAGAAGATCGCGTCCGGGTCCACCGGGGCGGGGGCGGCCAGGCGGGCGGAGGCGAGCCGTTCGGCGTACGCGGGCGTGTCGACCGTCAGGGCCGGGACCCGCGTGAGCCCGTCGAGCAGCGGCGCGCGGGACGTCTCGGTGACCAGCAGCGCGCAGTCGGTGTGGGTGATGTCGCGGGCCAGCTCGGCGCCCCGCCGCGTCGGGTTCAGCTCCACCACCGGGACGCCGGCGAGCGCCGCGCCCAGCAGCCAGAACAGGTGCTCGGGCCCGTTCTCCAGGAACAGGCCGGCGTGGCCGGGCAGGTCCCGGACGAGCGAGGCCCGCCGCAGGGACTCCGCGACGACCTCCCGCCAGGTCCAGGAGCGGTCCTCGAAGCACAGGCCCGTCCGGTCGTCGCCGCCGCGCGCCGCGACCAGTTCGGCGAACGCGGTCTCGCGGGCGGGACGGTCGTCCCCCAGAACCGCCTTCTCTCCAAGCGCCCCGGTCTTCTCGTCCTGCATGCTGCCTTGGCCCCTCTCGTCTCGGGCGCCTTTAGGGACTTGAAGTGGGGTGAAGGGGAGCGGGTGGGGGTAGACGCTGGATTGACGCGCCCCCCAGCTCGAAGGCTGGAGGTTCAGCCTGTGCCGCGTGTGCGGCGCTTCTGTGGCTTCCTGTTTCGCCGGGTCCTGCCTTCCGCTGGGCGGGAGGTCTTGCGGTCCCTCTGCAGGCGTTTAGCCTGTCCGCCCGTCCGGCGGCCAGGATGTTGCTCGCGGCGTTGACATCCCGGTCGTGGACCGCGCCGCACGCGCAGGCCCACTTGCGGATGTGCAGCGGCATCGACTCGGCGACCGTCCCGCAAGCCCCGCACAGCTTCGAGGACGGGAACCAGCGGTCCACCTTGGCGAAGGTGCGCCGGTACCGGGCGGCCTTGTACTCCAGCATCGCCAGGAACCGGGACCAGCCCGCGTCGTGCACGGATTTGGCGAGCCGGGTGCGGGCCAGACCGTTCACGCACAGGTTCTCCACGTAGACCGCTTGGTTCTCGCGGACCAGCTGTGTGGACAGCTTGTGGTGATGGTCGCGCCGCGCGTCGGTGACCCGCGCGTGCAACCGCGCGGCCCTCGCGGCGGCCTTGCGCCGGTTGGCCGACCCCTCGGCCTTGCGGGACAGGGCCTGCTGCGCCTTGCGGAGCTTGCGCTCGGCGCGGCGCAGGAACCTGGGGCTGCTGATCTTGCGGCCGTCCGACAGCACCGCGAAATGCGTCAGCCCCAGATCGACGCCGACCTCGGCTTGCGTCTGCGGCAGCGGCTCGTCGGCGGTTTCGACGACGAAGGAGGCGAAGTACCGGCCCGCCGCGTCCCGGATCACCGTCACCGACGACGGCGCCGACGGCAGCGTACGAGACCACCGCACCGGTACGTCCCCGATCTTGGGCAGGCGCAGTTTCCCGCCTGCGGTGATTTTCCAGCGGGCGTTGCGGGTGAACCGGATCGCCTGCCGCCGGTCCTTGCGGGACCGGTACCGGGGCGCCGCCACCCCGCGGCCCTTCCGCCTGCCCGTCACCGACGCGAAGAAGTTGCGGTAAGCGGTGTTCAGATCGGCCAGAGCCTGCTGCAGGACGGCGGCCGAGACCTCGCCCAGCCAGGCCCGCTCGGGGGTCTTCTTCGCCTCGGTGATGACCCGCTTGGACAGGTCCCCGTCCGACGGGTACGCCAGCCCGGCTGCGCGCGCCTGCTCGCGTGCGCGCAGGGCATCGTTGAACACCACCCGCGCGCACCCGAACGCCCTGGCCAGCGCTTGCTGCTGGCCGGGGGTCGGGTAGAGCCGGAACCGGTACCTGAGCTGCACACCCCGATCCTGCCATCGGCCTATGACAGACCGAAGCGATATCAAGACCGGCAGGCCGAACTCGGGTCTGACGGCCGCCCCACGCGGGCCCTCGCCCCCGCTCTGTAAGCCCGAGCAGCCGCCCTCAACCCGGTAGCCGCTCGCCACCACCGCGTGCTCGACCGCGCCGACCGACTCGAAGCCGCAGACCTCCGCGTGCCGGGCGTACTCGCCGATCCACGCGGGATCGGCGGTCACGCCCGCCGCCACGGGGAGCAGGACGGCGTACTTCATGCACAGACCTCTCAGTTCTCGGATGCGGCGGCGGCGCGCCCGGCGCGGCGGCCGAAGAACGTGCCGTCGCCCAGGGACGTCCCGCTGATGTAGCCCTCGCCGTGGATGCCGGAGGCGGTGCGCCCGGCGGCGTACAGGCCGGGGATCGGCTCACCGGAGTTGTTGCGGACCTCGCCGTCCACGGTGGTGTCGAGGCCGCCGAGGGTGAACCCGCCGGCGCCCGTCCCGGCGCCGTGCCTGCCGGCGCCGAAGAACCCGTCGGCCGGGTCGATCGCCGCGAACGGCCCCTTCAGGGGGCGCAGCCACTTGGGGTCCTTGTGGAAGTAGGGGTCCTCGCCCCGCTCCGCGAACCGGTTGTAGGTCTCGACGGTCGCCTCCAGCGAGCCGGGTGGCAGGCCGAGCGACTCCTCCAGCTCCGCGACCGTCTCCGCCGCGTGCTTGGGGCGGACGCCCCACAGGTCGGCCTCGGGGATCTCGTCGTGCCCGGCCTCGTCGATGATCGCCCAGTAGGGGCCCGGCTGGTGCTGGACGGCCCGGTGGCTGAACAGGCCCGGGTAGACGTCCTCGTTGATGAACCGGCGGCCGAGGCCGTCGACGAGCATGCCCCGGCAGATGACGGCGGGGTTGGCGGTGAGCGCGATCTCCACCGACGCCATGCGGCGGGTCGCGGCGCCGAGCGCGGTCGCCATCCGGATGCCGGACCCGTCGCTGGTGCCGTCGCTGACCTTGTCGTGCCCGAGCAGCACCGGGGCGTGGTCGGCGAGCATCTCCTCGTTGTCGACGAACCCGCCGGAGGTCAGGACGACGCCCCTGCGCGCCCGGTAGACCACCCGGTCGGCGAACCGGCGCGCGACGACGCCGGCGACGCGGCCGGCGCCGTCCACGACGAGGTTCGTCGCGTAGGTGTCCTGGTGGGCGACGGCGCCCGCCTCGGCGGCGGCCGCGATCAGCTTCTCCATGAGGACGCCGCCGGCGAACATCGGCGTCTCCGGGCGGTGCCCGCGCGGCGCGGGCCGGGCGATCTCGTTGTACGGCCAGGCGTTCTCGCCGAGCCACATCAGGCCGTCCTCGGTGTACGGCATCCAGCCCGGCGCGTCGAACAGGCTCTCCTTGAACGGGACGCCGCGCGCGCGGAACCACTCGAAGTGCTCCACGCTCCCGTCGCAGTACAGCCGCAGCTTCTCCGCGTCGGCGTGCGGGCCGAGCGCCGCCGTGAGGAAGGCGAACATGTCGTCGGGCGTGTCGTCGAAGCCGCACGCCTTCTGCACCCGCGTGCCGCCGCCGAGGTACAGCTCCCCGCCCGACTGGGCGGACGTCCCGCCGGGGCCGCTCGACCGTTCCAGGACGAGAACGTCCGCGCCCGCCGCCGCGGCCTCGTACGCCGCGGCGGCGCCCGCGGCGCCGAAGCCGACCACCAGCACGTCGCACTCGTGGTCGAACTCCACCTCCGCGGCGCCGACCGGTTCCACCGAGGGCTTCGGCATCGGCGTCAGCCCTTCTGCGGCGGGACGAAGGCGGCCAGCGGCTCGGACCCGGACCAGTCGTGGCCCCAGTAGCTGTCCCTGGTGATCTCCTCGGCGGTGTAGTACGCCTCGTCCACGAGCATGCCCTCGCAGCCGTACTCGACGTCCCAGCCGCCGGGGGCGCGCACGTAGAACGACACCATCTTGTCGTTGGTGTGGCGGCCCAGCGTGGAGGAGATCGAGAAGCCCTTCTCCGTGATGGCGTCGAGCGCGATGCCGACCGCGTCGAGCGTGTCGACCTCCACCATGAGGTGGACGAGGCCCGGGTCGCCGTCGAACGGCGCCGGGCAGATCGCGATGCTGTGGTGGCGCTGGTTGACG
Source organism: Actinomadura sp. NPDC049753 (assembly GCF_040674655.1). Taxonomy (NCBI): domain Bacteria; kingdom Bacillati; phylum Actinomycetota; class Actinomycetes; order Streptosporangiales; family Thermomonosporaceae; genus Actinomadura; species Actinomadura sp. NPDC049753. The sequence continues at coordinate 16,547 of NZ_JBFARL010000076.1, forward strand.
CCCATGAACCTGACCTTCGCGGCGCCGCCGCCGACCCTCATCGCGCCGCGCGGCAGGAACCCGAGGACCTCGGCGTAGAACGCGACGGTCTCGACGAACCTGGGGGTGGGCAGCACGACGTGGCCCATGCCCATGGGGCCGGTCACGAACTTCTGCGCGAAGCCGGTGCGCAGGGGGCTGTGGTCCAGGACCGGGCCCCAGAACACCTCGACGGGGGTGCCGCCCGGGTCGGTGAACGCGATGGCCTCCTCCGCGTCGCGCTCCGCCGCCTCCTTGGAGGTCAGCGTCGTCACGGCCGTCCCGGACTTCTCCACGGCCTCGCGGACGGCGGCCAGCGCGTACTGGTCGCGGACCTCCCAGCCGACGGCCAGCACCCGGTCGGTGTCTCCGGGCAGCACCCGGAGGCGCGAGCGGCGCTCGTCCATGCGCAGGTAGAGGCCGTCAGGGTCCGGTCCGCCGCCCTCGGCGAAGCCGAGCCCGTCCAGGGCGAACTCGCGCCAGCGGTCGATGTGCCGGGTCTGGACCTTCAGATATCCCAGCCCTCGGATCTGCGTCACTGTCCTCGGTCCCTTCTGGATAGCGGCCCGCGCGGCGGCCGTCGAGCCTCAACCTTCCAAATCCGGGGGCGGGCCGCCCGGCCCTTCCCGCTGAGTGAGAGTCTTCGTGCGCCGGGCGGACGGCGGCGGCTCTCATCTGGAGGGGGAGGCCTCATGACGACGACGGACAGGCCGGTCGCGATGGTGACCGGGGCGAGCCGGGGCATCGGCAGGCGGACGGCGCTCGCGCTGGCCGCCGCCGGGTACGACGTCGCGTTCACCGCGCGCACGGTGGAGGAGGGCCGCGGCCGGATACCGCCGCGCCACGGGCGTGCGGAGCCGATCCCCGTCCCGGGGAGCCTGGAACGCACCAGGGCGGAGATCGAGGCGCTCGGCGCGCGGGCCCTGCCGGTGCGGATGGACCTGCTCGACCGGGCGAGCGTGACGGCCGCCGCCGCGACGGTCCTCGACGCGTGGGGCCGCGTGGACGTCCTGGTCAACAACGCGGTCGCGCACGTCGCGGGCACCCACGAGCGGTTCCTCGACCTCGACCCGGAGGTGGCGGCGCGGACCGTCACGGGCAACTACCTGAACCAGATCGTCCTGCTCCAGGCCGTCCTGCCGGCGATGCTGGCGCGCGGCGGCGGGACGATCGTCGACCTGTGCTCGGGGTCGGCGACCACCGACCCGCCGGGACCGCCGGGCGAGGGCGGCTGGGGTGTGGCGTACTCGGCGTCCAAGGCGGCGTTCGGGCGCCTCGCCGGCGCGGTCAACGCCGAGTACCGGGGCGCCGGCGTCCGCGCGTTCAACCTCGACCCCGGGTTCGTCGTCACCGAGGCGGGCGCGGCGCGCGGCGGCCTCGACGGCCTGAAGGACGAGGGCTTCGAGCCGACGCCGGAGGAGGCGCCGGCGGCGGCCGTGGTCTGGCTGGTCACCGACCCCGCCGCGGACGAGTACCTGGGCCGGGTCGTCTGGACCCCGAGGCTCGTCGCCGACCGCGGCCTGCTCGGCTAGGGGCCGGTCGGGCGCGGCGTGCCGGGCGGTGGAGGCGCCCACGCTCCCGGCACGCCGCGAGTCGGCGGGCTCAGATCATCGACCGCATCGGGCCCTGGGGCGGCTCGATGTCCAGGTCCGTCAGGGCGGAGACGTGGTAGACCGAGCCCGGGACGTGGATGGCGTGGGCGAGGCCGACGTGCGCGTCCCGCCAGAACCGCTGGATCGGGTTGTCGCTCCGCATCGCGTTGCCGCCCGACCGGACGACGATCTCGTTCATCGCCTGCACCGCCCGCCACGCCGCCCGGACCTGGGTGCGGCGCCCGGCGGCGCGTTCGGCGAACGTCGGCACGTGCCCGGCGGCGACCATGTCGTACATGCGCGAGCAGTTGTCCAGCAGCGCCGTGCGGGACGTCCTGATCTCCTCGGCCGCCTCGCTGATCGCGTACAGCACGTACGGGTCGTCCTTGATCTTCGTGCCGGTGATCTGGACGCGGTTGCGCTGGTAGGCCAGGTGGTGGTGCAGCGCGCCCTCGGCGATGCCGATGACCGCGGAGGAGATGCCGAGCGGGAACACGCAGGAGAACGGCATCAGGTAGGAGGGGTTGGTCAGCCCCGCCTCGCGCGGCGCCGAACCGTCAACGACCTTGGAGTACTCCAGCGTCCGGTACGCCGGGACGAACGCGTCCCTGACGATGATGTCCTTGCTGCCGGTGCCCTTCAGCCCCGCGACGTCCCAGGAGTCCTCGACGATCTCGTAGTCCGAGCGCGGCAGGATCATGTGCAGCGACCGCGGCGGCTGCGCCATCCTGCCGTCCTCGTCGCCCAGCATCGCGCCGAGGAAGATCCAGTCGCAGTGGTCGGTGCCGGAGGAGAACTGCCAGCGGCCGTTGAACACGTAGCCGCCGTCCACGGGCCGGGCGATGCCCATCGGCGCGTACGGGGACGCGATCCAGGTGTCGGGGTCCTCGCCCCAGATCTCCTCGCGCACCTTCGGGTCGGCGTAGGCCATCTCCCACGGGTGGACGCCGACGATGCCGGCGACCCAGCCGGTGGAGCCGTCCAGGGAGGCGATCCCCATCACCGTCTCGGCGAACTCGCGCGGGTGGACCTCCAGGCCGCCGTGCGCCTGCGGCTGGAGCAGCCGGATCGCGCCCGCGTCCTTGAGGATCTGCGCGGCCTTGTCGTCGAGCCTGCCGAGCGCCTCGTTGGCCGGGCCGAGCTCGCGGATCTGCTCCGCCCTCTCCATGATCGTGTCAAGCACGCGGTCAGCCATCGCCTGTCTCCCAGTATGTTTCGTCAGCCGTCGTAGGTGATCTTCAGCCGGTCGGTGACCGGCCTCGCCTGACAGGCGAGGATGAGGCCGTCGGCGAGATCCTGCTCGTCGAGGACCGTGTTGGCGTCCAGGGTGACCTCGCCCTCCAGCGCCACGCAGGCGCAGGCCGAGCAGGACCCCTCCCGGCAGGAGAACGGGGCGTCGACCCCGGCGCGCAGCAGCGCGTCGAGAAGCCGCTCGGACGCGCGCCACGGCACCGTGCGGGTCTCCCCGTCCATCTCGACCTCGATCTCGCCCGCGTCGCCGTCCTCCGCCTCCGTCTGCTCCGGCGCGTCGTCGGGCTGCTCGAACGGGTCGCCCTCCAGCGAGAAGAACCGCTCGGCGTGCACCTTCGCGCCGAGGCCGGTGAGCGTCTCGGAGACCAGGTCCATGAAGATCTCGGGTCCGCACACGTACGCGGGGCGGCCCGCGTAGGGGCCCGCCAGGGAGCGGACGGCCGCGGCCGTCGGCAGGCCCTGCACCGACTCCAGCAGGTGGACGACGGTGAGCCGGTCCGGGTGCCGCTCGGTCAGCTCCCTCAGCTCGTCGGCGAAGATGACCGACCGCTCGTCCCGGTTGGCGTACAGCAGCGCCACCTTCGCCGAGCCGGCCGCCAGGCACGACTTGAGGATCGACATGACCGGGGTGATGCCGCTGCCGCCCGCGACGAGCAGCAGGTCCTCGTCGAGCGAGGGCGGCGTGAACGTGCCCGCCGGGCGCAGCACCTCCAGGACGTCGCCCGCCGTGACGTTGTCGCAGATCCAGTTGGACCCGAGGCCGCCCGCGACCCGCTTGACCGTCACCTTCGGGCGGTCACCGGTGAGCGGCGAGCTGCACAGCGAGTAGCAGCGCGCGGCCCAGCCGCCCTCCGCCGGGACCCGGACGGTGAGGAACTGCCCGGGCCGGTAGACGAACCGCGCCCGGTCGCCCTCGACGGGTTCGAGGACGAGCGAGTGCGCGTCGGCCGTCTCCCGGACGACCTCCACCACCCGCGCCTTCAGTGCCGTCATGAGCGTCCCGCGGCCTTCCCGGCGGCCCCTCTGGCCCCGGCGGCGTGCCGGGCGGCGATGTAGCCGAACACGATGGCCGGGCCGATGGTGGCGCCCGGGCCCGCGTACTCGTTGCCCATCACCGACGCCGAGGAGTTGCCCGTCACGTACAGGCCCTCGATGACCGACCCGTCCTCGCGCAGGACGCGGGCGTGCTCGTCGGAGACGAGGCCGCCCTTGGTGCCGAGGTCGCCCACCTCCATCCGGAACGCGTGGTACGGGCCGCCCTCGATGACGTCCAGGTTGGGGTTCTTCAGGTTCGGGTCGCCGTAGTAGCGGTCGTAGGCGGAGTCGCCGCGGCCGAACTCGGGGTCCTTGCCCTCGCGCGCGTACCGGTTGAACGCCTCGACGGTCTCGCCCAGCGCGTCCGCCGGGACGCCGATCTTGCCGGCCAGCTCGGCGAGCGTGTCCGCCTTGAACGCGATGCCCGCCTCGTAGAACGCCTTGGGGATCGGCGCGCCCGGCAGGATCTGCGCGAACGGGTACCGGGCCCGGGCCTTGGCGTCCATCACGAACCAGCAGGGGACGTGCCCGCCTTCGAGCTGGTCGTGGACGAAGTTGACGTACGGGGCCGACTCGTTGGTGAACCGCTTGCCGTCCTGCCCCACGATCACCGACCGCGGGATGCACCGCTCCGACAGCAGCGGGATCGTCGCCCCCGCCGGGTGCCGGACGGCGGGCATCCACCACGCGTCGTCCATCAGGTCGAGCGCGGCGCCGACGCCCTCGCCGGCCCGGATGCCGTCGCCGGTGTTCTCGCGGGCGCCCATCGCGAAGTCCTCCTGGCCGCCCTTCGGGAGGTACTTGTCGCGCATCTGCTGGTTGTGGTCGAAGCCGCCCGTCGCGAGCAGGACGCCCCGCCGCCCGCGGATGCGCAGCGCCGCGCCGTCGCGCTCGACGACGACGCCGGTGACGCGGCCGTCCTCGACGACGAGCTCGGTCATGGGCGTCTTCAGCCAGAGCGGGATCCCGGCGTCCTTCAGCGCCATCCGCATCCGCGCGGCGAGCGCCCGGCCGCCGGTCGCCATGTGGCGGCGGCGGACCATGTTGGACGACACGCGCCACGCCGCGACCAGCGACGCCCGCCGGCCCGTCCAGGTGCGCTTGGCCATCGCGAGGTCGTGGTAGTCCTTCGCGGTGATCCACAGGCCGAGCGGGCCCTTCATGCTGTTCGGCCGCTGGTACCGCTCGTCGTCGCCGAGCTTGCGGGTGTCGAACGGCTTGGCCTCGATGGACCGGCCGAGCGGGCGCCCGCCCTCGTACTCGGGGTGGTAGTCGGCGTAGCCCTTCGTCCAGAAGAACTTCATCCACTTGCTCCGGCAGAGCAGCTCCATGGCGGCGGGCCCGTTGTCGACGAACGCGTCCAGCCGCGCCGCCGGGACGCGCCCCTCGGTGAGCCGGTCCAGGTAGCGCCGGATCGACTCGCGGCTGTCGTCGTGGCCCCGCGCCTTCAGCGTCGGGTTGTTGGGGATCCAGATGCCGCCGCCGGAGATCGCGGTGGAGCCGCCGAACTTCTTGCCCTTCTCCACGATCAGCGCGGAGAGCCCGGCGTCGTGCGCGGTCAGGGCCGCGGCCATCCCGCCGCCGCCGCTGCCGACGATGACGAGGTCGTACTCGTGGTCCCAGCCGCTCACCGCTCGTCCTTCCGGGTCAGGAACGCCAGCACGGCGCTCTCCCAGGCGGACTTCTGCTCGATCATCACCCAGTGCCCGCAGTTCGGGAAGATGTTCACCTGCACGTTCGGGATCGTGCGCATCGGCACGAGCACCATGTCGACGGGGCTGACCCGGTCGTCCCGGCCCCAGGTGATCAGGGTCTCGGCCTTGAGCCTGTGGAGCATCGCCCAGTACGGCGGCTCGTCGGAGGCCGCCAGCGCCTTCGCGCGGGCGGCCATCGCCTTCGACCCGTACATGCGGCGCGCGCTGGCGAGGGTGTCGGGGTCGGTGGCCTGCCGCCAGCGCTCCTCGATCATCTCCTCGGTGACGATCCGCGGGTCGTACACCATCGAGTTCAGCCACCGGACGAGGCCCTCGCGGGTGGGGTCGTCGGTGAACTCGGCCAGCAGCCTGATCCCCTCGCCGGGCGCGGGGCTGAAGACGTTGCGGCCGATCCCGCCGATGGTGACCAGCCGCCGGACGCGCTCGGGGTGCCGCAGAGCCACCTGCGTCGCCACGATGCCGCCCATGGAGTTGCCGACGACGTCGACCTGGCCGAGGCCGAGGCCGTCCAGGAACCGGACGACGGCGCCGCCGGCGGCCATCATCGGGTGCTCGTCGGTCGGGTCGCTGACCCCGAAGCCGGGGAACTCCAGGACCAGGCAGCGGAAGTGCTCGGCGAACCGGGCGAGGTTGCCGCGGTAGTTGCGCCAGCCGGTGACGCCGGGACCGGAGCCGTGCAGCATCAGCAGCGGCGGGCCCTCACCGGCCTCGTGGTAGCGCAGGACGCCCTGGTCGGTGGCGAGCTCGCGCAACGTCGACTCGTAGGTCAGCTCCGCAGGCATGATCTCCCAGTCCTTCGACGGTGGCTTGTCCGGAACGTAATCGGCGGGACGGCGGGGTCCGGCGGTGGATCCCGATCAGCGGGACGCGGGTCTCAGGGCGGCTCGGCGGGCCCGTCCCGCGGCACGCTTCCACTCATCGGGATCGGGGCGCGTGGCCGCGGAGGGGCGTGCCTACCTTCGGGCTCACCGGCGGCCCCTTGACCGGTGCCGGGTGAGTACCCGTTAGTAGAAATGTCGCATAGTGGATTCGAACGCCCGCCCGCTCGCAGCCCCGAGGTGAACACATGCCAGCCGAGCCAGCGCTCACGCCCCTGCACGACGCCGACGCGGCCGCGCCGGAGCCGGCGGACTTCCGCAAGGCCATGGCCGAGTTCGCGACGGGCGTCACCGTGGTCACCGCCCTCGACGGCGGCGAGCCGGTCGGCTTCGCCTGCCAGTCGTTCGCGTCGGTGTCGCTGGATCCGCCGCTCATCCTGTTCTGCGCGGACAAGCGCGGCCGGTCGTGGCCCCGGATCCGCTCGGCGGGACGGTTCTGCGTGAACGTCCTCGGCGAGGAGCAGCGCGAGCTGTGCGAGCGCTTCGGGTCGAGCCGGGGCGCCAAGTTCGAGGGGCTGGACTGGGAGGAGTCGCGGTGGGGCGCCCCCGCCCTGCCGGACGTCCTGCTCGCGGTCCACTGCGTCGTGCACGACGTGCACGAGGCCGGCGACCACGAGGTGGTGATCGGGCGGGTCCTGGCGGTGGACCGGCACGAGGTCGTGGACGGCGCGTGGCGGCGCCCGATGGTGTTCTTCCGCAGCCGGTTCGGCGTCGGTGAGCCCGACGCGCCGATCGCGCCCGACCCGTGGGGGGTCGGCGACCGGTGGGGCTGGGGTTGACGTCACCTCGGGCCGCCCGTCACATCCAGTCGCCGCGCCCGTCGACGGCGAGCAGCCGGTTCATCGTCTCCGGCGACCAGCTCGTCTCCTCGCCGGTCCGCACGGCGCGCCGGGTGCGCCCGCCGGGGCGTCCCGCGCGGGGGCCGGGGGCCGAGCCGGGGAACAGGATCTGCGACGCCTCGCGGGCGGCGGTGACCACCAGCGGCGCGACGTTCTCCAGCGGGGTGCGGATGTCGCCGACCAGGGAGATCCCCGCGACCGGCCCCTCCGCGCCGCGGATCGCCGCGGCGACGCAGGCGATGCCGGGGTAGGACTCGCCGCGCTCGAACGCCAGGCCGCGGCGCTGGCGGATGCGGTGCAGCTCCTGGTGGAGCGTGCCGAGCTCGCCGATCGTGCGGCTGGTGAAGCGGCTGATGCCCGAGCCGAGCATCGCGTCCACCTGCTCGGGCTCCAGCCACGCCAGCATCGCCTTGCCGAGCGCGGTGCAGTGCGCCGGGGCGCGGCCGCCGACCCGCGACGGGACGGAGGTGGCGAGCCGCCCGCCGAGCTTGTCCAGGTAGAAGACCTCGGCGCCGTCCAGGACGGCCAGGTGCGCGACGAGCCCCGTGGTGACCTGAAGCTCGTGCAGCAGCGGCGCGGCGGCCTCGCGGATCTTGCCGTGCCCGCCGTCCTGCCCGCCGAGGCCGAGGGCGCGCTGGCCGAGCCCGTAGCCGAACGAGTGGTGCGCGAGCCAGCGCTGCCGGACGAGCTGGTCCAGGATGCGGTGCGCGGTGGAGCGCGGCAGCCGGGTGCGGCGGGCGACGTCCTCCAGGGTCAGCCGGGCGGTCGGCCCGTTGAACGCGTCGAGGATCAGCGTCATCCGCTCGATCATCGACGGCGGCGACTCCCGGCGCGCGGCCGACATGACCTCCGTCGTGGTCATGACCTCCGGCGTGGCTGCCTCCGGCATCGCGGCCTCGGTCATCGCACCTCCCAGAACATGACTGAAATGAATTCTTGTTTCCTGGAATGTAGCAACCGCTTGCTATCAGCGGAAGAGGGGAAGTAAGACCAGGTCAGCCGGAGCATCCGGCAGTGGGATCGCGCCCCAGGTCGGACCGGCCATCGTGATAGAACGTTTTTCCACCAACGAGGGGAGCAGCGATGCGTGTCGGGATCGTCACGCCGGTGGTGGCGCAGCCGCCCGGCCACGCCGCCTGGGAGCGCGGCGCGGGCATCGAGGAGATCGCCCTGATCGCCGGGGCCGCCGACCGGCTCGGCTACCACCACCTGACGTGCAGCGAGCACGTCGCCGTCCCGGCCGAGGCCGCCGAGCAGCGCGGCGGCGTCTACTGGGACCCGCTCGCGACCTTCGGCCACCTCGCCGCCCGCACGTCCCGGATCCGGCTCGCCACGCAGGTGCTCGTGCTCGGCTACCACCACCCGCTCGCCATCGCCAAGCGCTACGGCACGCTCGACCGGGTCAGCGGCGGGCGGCTCACGCTCGGCCTCGGCGTCGGCAGCCTGGAGGAGGAGTTCGACCTGCTCGGCGCGCCGTTCGCCGGCCGCGGCTCCCGCGCCGACGACGCGCTGGCGGCGCTGCGCGCCTCCCTGTCGCGGCGCACGCCGGAGTACCGCGGCGAGCACTACGCCTACTCCGGGCTCGTCGTGGAGCCGCACGCCGTCCAGGACCGCGTCCCGCTGTGGATCGGCGGCCGCTCGGGCCGCTCGCTGCGCCGCGCGCTGGACGCCGACGGCTGGGTGCCGTTCGGCCTGCCGCTGCGCACGCTCGCGGAGATGCTCGCGGACGCCGACGTGCCGCCCGGCTTCGACGTGGTCCTCGCGCCGTCGCGCCCGCTGGACCCGATCGGCGCCCCGGAGGCGACCGGGACGGCGCTCGCCCGGCTGCGCGAGGCGGGCGCCACGATCGCCGGCGTCCGGATGGAGTCGGAGTCGGCGGAGCACTACTGCGAGCAGCTCGCCGCCCTGCGCGGGCTGGCCGCCGGCTACGGCCTGGTCTTCGGGGAGGAGGAGTGAGCGTCGAAGCCCGGCTGGCCGCCCTCGAAGACCGGCTGCGCTCCCTGGAGGACGAGCGGGAGATCACCCGGCTGATCCTGTCCTACGGGCCGCTGGTCGACGGCGGCTGCGCGGCCGAGGTCGCCGGGCTGTGGGAGCCGGACGGCGTCTACGACGTGGACGAGCTGATGATGACCGGGCACCCGGAGATCGAGGCGATGGTCCGCTCGGGGAACCACCAGCGGTGGATCTCCGGCGGCTGCGCGCACGTCGTCGGCCCGCCGCACGTCACGCTCTCGGGGGACGAGGCCACCGCCGTCGGCTACACCCTCATGATCGTCAAGCGGCCGGACGGCTTCGTGCTGCGCCGCGCCACCGCCAACCACTGGCGGCTGCGCCGCACCCCGTCCGGCTGGCGCGCCGTGACCCGCGTCAACCGCGTCCTCGACGGCCGCGAGGAGTCCCCCGACCTGCTCGCCTCCCACTTCCCGGGCGCCGTCCGGCACCGCTGAGGGCCCCGCGGGCCGGGCGGGGCGGCTCAGGGGGTGACGCCCATGGTGGCGAGGATCCCGCCGGCCAGCTCCCCGTCGCCCTCGGCGCGGACGGCGACGTCGCCCGCCGTGCAGCGTCCGGCGGCCAGCCGGACGTAGGTCTCCCAGTCCATGGCGATCCTCACCGAGGGGGACGCCGGGACGTCCGACCACGCGCCGCGGCCGTCCTCGCCGACCGTGACGGCGACCTCGAAGTCGGGCGGGCCGGAGATCGTGAGGACGGCGCTGCGACCGGGCGCGCCCTTCGCCGCCCGCGCCACGATGCGCGGGAGGGGGCGGCTCAGCAGTTCCCAGAAGCACCGCGCCGCCGGGGCGTCGAGGTTGCCGGGGCGGCCGACCGCGCGGCGGATGTCCTGCTCGTGGGTCCAGCAGTCCATGGCGCGGAACTTCATGAACCGCGTGTAGGAGCCCTCCCTGCCGTCCGGGCACATCAGGACGCGGTCGGGGTCCTCGCCGGCCACCTGCACGAGGCGGCGTTCGAGCGCGTCCGCCAGTTCCGCCGCGACCTGCGGGCCGGGGACCGGCCGCCGCGCGTGCACCGCCAACTCGGTGTAGCGGGCGAAGTCGTTGCGGAGGTGCCCGAACTCGGGCAGCTCGACGGGCGGGGCGGGATCGCCGAGCAGGTCGCGCTCCACGCCGGCGAGGTGGGAGAACTGGTCCTTGACCGTCCAGCCGGGACACTCGGTCGGCCGGTCCCAGTCGTCGTCGCCCAGCGTCCCGGCGAGCGCGAGCGTCGAGCGGATCGTCTGCTCGTAGGCGGCGGTGTTGGCGCGCATCTGCTCGTTCATGATCAGCCCCTCCGTCGGCGCCACGAAGCTTACGGCCCGTCCCGGCCGGGGGTCTGGCCGGGACGGGCCATCAGCGGGCTCAGGCACCGAGGACGCCGCCGATGACGGCGGCGTACGCGGCCTCGCCCGCCGCGTTCGGGTGCAGGGGCGCGGCGGCGTGGACGGGGACGTAGCCCTCGACCCAGCGCTGGGACGCCGACTGGCACGCGTCATGGCCGGCGCTGGGCGTGACCAGGTCGATGTAGGTCCCGCCGTGCGCCGTCGTCTGCTGGCGGATCACGTCGTTCATGGCGTTCACGGAGCCCTGGAGGAAGTTGGCGTCCGTGGGCAGCACGGGCTGGACGGGCCAGCAGCCGTTCCGCTTGATGTAGAGGCCGTAGCCGGTGACGACGATCCGGGCCTTCGGGGAGCGGGCGCGGATCCCGTCCAGGACGGCGGACAGCTTCGGGCCGAAGTCGCGGGTGCGCTGGGCCACCTGGTCCTCGAACTCGCCCTTGCACGGGGTGGCGGTGGGGTCGAGGGTGGCGCAGTCCTCGGCGATGCCGACCAGGCCGACGTCGTTGCCGCCGATGGTGAGGGTCACGAGCGCCGTGGACGCGGTGAGCGCGTCGAGCTGCGGCGGGACGGTCCCGGTGTCGACGCCGCCGACACTGGTGCTCTGAGGCTGGGTCATGTGGGTGGTCTTGGCGCCGCTGCAGGTGACGTCCCGGAGGGCGGCGCCCATGCGGGAGGCCAGCTCGTGCGCGTAGTTGCGGGTGGAGCGCCCGCAGCCGATCGGGCCGGTGATGTCCGGGATGAGCGGGCCGGACGCCATCGAGTCGCCGAGCGCGACGTACTCCACCGCGGCGGCCGCCGCGGGAACGGCCGTCCCGCCGAGGGCCGCCCCCGCCAGAACGATCGCGCCGGCCGTGCCCCTGACGACTCGGCTCCCGGTGACCCGGTTCCCGGTGACTCGGCCCCTGACGGCCCGGGCGGTGGACGGGCGGCCGTTGAACAGACGCTTCATGAGCTGACTCCCGGCGTCATGGACGATGTCGCCGTGATCGTCCAGAATCTGGACACGCCGTTCAATTGGCGCGAAAACAGACTCTTCCGGGAGCCGTTGTGACGCGGGACAAGACGCCGGCGCTGCGCGTGGCGGGCCGGCCGGTGGCGGCCCATCTGCGGGTCCGCGCGCCGCTGCTGACCCGCCGCGTGGTGGCGCGGCTGCTCGCCGAGCTGCCCGTCTACGCCGAGCTGCCGCAGGAGGAGGTCGCCGGGGACGTCGCCGGGATCGTCCAGCACAGCCTGCGGCAGTTCGCGGACGTCCTGGAGCGGCGCCGGCCCGCCCGCGCGGCCGACTTCGCCCGGCAGCGCGACTCGGCGGCGCTGCGGGCCGAGGAGGGCGTGCCGCTGGACGCGATCCTCGCCGCCTACCAGATCGGGGCGGCCATGGCCTGGGAGGAGCTGACCGCCGGGGCCGAGCCGGACGACCTGCCCGCCTTCCAGGAGGCGCTCGGCTACTTCCTGGACTTCCAGCGGCTGCTGACCTCCGCCGTCAGCGCCGCCTACCTGGAGGTGCGGCAGATCCTCGACAGCCAGGAGCACGGCGGCCGGCACGCCCTGATGACCGCGCTGCTGGCGGGGGACACCGCGGGGCACCGCCCGGCGCCCCGCTACGCCGTCCTGGCGCTGGCGTTCGGCCCGCATCCGGACGAGGCCGGCTCGGGCCAGCGCGCCCGGATCGCGGCCCGCCGCAAGATCCGCCGCGTCCGGACGGCGCTGGACGCCGTCGCCGACGAGCCCGCCCTCACCGCCCTGGACGCCTCGGGAGGCACGGCCCTGCTCCCCTTCTCCGCCGGATGGGAGACCCTGCACGACCTGGTCGCGGGCGCGGCGAAGGCCGCCGACATCGAGGTGACGGCCGCCGCGGAGATCACCGGCCCGGCGGGCGTCCCGGCCGCCGTCGCCCAGACCGGCGAGATCATGGACCTGGTCCGCCGGGCGGGCCGCCCGCCCGGCCTGTACCGCCTCGCCGACGTCCTGCTGGACTACCAGCTGAGCCGTCCGAGCGGCGCGCTCGCGGCGCTCGCCGAACTGCTGGCGCCCCTGGACCTCAGGCCCGACCTGCTGCGCACCCTGGAGCGCTACCTGGCGCTCGACCTGGACCGCCGCGCGACCGGCGCGGCCCTGCACGTCCACCCGAACACGGTCGCCTACCGCATACGCCGCATCAGCGCCCTCACCGGCCTGGACCCGGCCCGCCCCGGCGACCTCCAGCTCCTGAACGCCGCCCTGATAGCCCGCCGCTCCCTGCGCTGATCCACCGCCGGAGCAATCCCGGACCGCGATTCCGTGATCATGATAATGCGTATATAAATGTATAAAGGTAACGTGATCCACTTGCGTGCGAACCCCGCTGGGAGTTGATCGGTGTGACCGTGGGTGCGGCCCGGACGTCCACCGAAGACGAATGGCCGGCCACGCTGAGCGTCCAGAGCCTGCTGGAGCAGGGGTGGCGGCCGACTCCGTTCCGCGAGTTCGTCCTGAAAATCCACAGCAGATGCAACCTGGCCTGCGACTACTGCTACATGTACGAGATGGCGGACCAGAGCTGGCGGCGCCAGCCGCGCCGCATGTCGCGGGCCACCCTGGACCGCACGGCCGCCCGCATCGCCGAGCACGCGCGCTCCAATGACCTGTCCCGGATCGGCGTCGTCCTGCACGGCGGAGAACCGTTGCTCGCCGGCCCCGAGCACATCCGCTACGCGGTCGAGGCGGTCAATTCGGCCGTGGATTCCCGGACGTCGGTGAGTTTCCACTTGCAGACCAATGGCGTCCTCCTTGATTCGGTCTACCTGAAACTCTTCGACGAACTCGACATATTCGCGAGCGTCAGCCTGGACGGCGACGAGCACGGCCACGACCGCCACCGCCGCCGCGCCAACGGCAGGGGGAGCCACGAGGACGTCACGAGCGGCCTGCGCCGGCTGACGTCGCCCGCGTACCGGCGGCTGTTCAGCGGCCTGCTGAGCACGATCGACCTGCGCAACGACCCCGTCGCCACCTACGAGGCGCTCGTCGCCCACCGCCCCCCGGCCGTGGACTTCCTGCTTCCGCACGGCAACTGGGACACCCCGCCTCCGGGCCGCGGCGACGACGACGCGACGCCGTACGGCGACTGGCTCGTCGCGATCTTCGAACGCTGGTACCGCACCCCGGTGCGGGAGACCCGCGTCCGGCTGTTCAGCGAGATCATCCGGCTGCTGCTCGGCCGCCCCTCGCACTGCGAGACGATCGGGCTGTCGCCGGTCGCGGTCGCCGTGGTGGAGACCGACGGCTCCATCGAGCAGGTCGACACGCTCAAGTCCGCCTACGAGGGCGCCGCGCACACCGAACTGCACGTGGGCAGGGACACCTTCGACGCCGCCCTGATGCTCCCCGCGATGGCCGCGCGCCAGATCGGCCACCGGGCGCTCGCCGACGCGTGCGCGGCCTGCCCCGTCCACCGCGTCTGCGGCGGCGGTCTCTACACCCACCGGTACCGCTCCGGCACCGGCTTCGCCAACCCGTCCGTCTACTGCCGCGACCTCTTCCGCCTGGTCACCCATGTGCGGGACGCGGTCGCGCAGGACGTCGAGGCGTACAGGCGGAAGGTGTCGTCCCAGGAGGGAACCGGATGAGCCCGGGCGTCCACCGGATCCCCGAGAAGGTCTTCCTGGCGCTCGCCGCGGGCGAGGGCGGCCCGGCCGCGGTCGAACTCCTCCACAGGGCCCAGTACAGCAAGCGCCTCCTGCTGCTCCGGGGCGTGCGCGACGCGGGCGGGCCCCAGGCCGCCGAGGCCTACGACGTGCTCGGGCGCGTCCAGCAGAGGGCCCCGCAGGCGGCCGAGGCCGTGCTGCGGTATCCGACCGTCGGCGAATGGGCCAGGCGCGCTCTCGCCGGCCCGTCCGGCGCGGAAGGCGGCGCCGCCCCGGCCGGCCTCGCCGCCCTCGCCGCCGGGGCGGCGGTCAAGGCGGGCCTTCCCTGCGAGATCGAGGTGCCGGCGCGCTCGGGGACGATCGTCCTTCCCGGGCTGGGACGCGCTCTCGTCCCCGGCCGGAGGAGCGCGATCGTCCGGTCCGGACCGGGCGGGGCGGAGGTCGTCGCCGAGGGCCTGCGGATCGGGCTGCCGGCCGACGTCCACCGGGACGCGCCCGGCTGGGAGGCCCTGCGGAGGCTGGCCGCCGAACACCGCGGCGCGCGCGTCGGCTTCCTGCTCGACGACCACGACCCGGACCGCATGCCCGGAGCCGAGCGCCTTCCGCACCGCCTGAGCGCCACCGAACTCGACCACTGGCAGTCGGTCCTGCACGGCGCCTGGCGCATCCTGGTCGAGCGCCACCCGGGCGTCGCGGAGGACGTCGCGGCCTTCGTCTCCGTCCTGACCCCGCTCGTCGCGCCGGCACAGGGGCAGTCCAGCGCGACGCCCAGGCACGCCTTCGGCGGCATCGGCCTGTCCAGCCCGCCCGACGCCCGCTTCCTCGCGCTCACGCTGGCCCATGAGGTCCAGCACACCAAGCTCACCGGGCTTCTGGACGCCGTCCACCTCACCGAACCCGACGACGGCACCACCTACTACGCGCCCTGGCGGGAGGATCCACGACCCGTCGCCGGGCTCCTGCAGGGCGCCTACGCCCACCTCGGCATCGCCAGGTTCTGGCGGGACCAGCGCCGGCACGAGACGGGTGCGGCCGCACTGGAGGCCGAGAGCGACTTCGCGCGCTGGCGCGCCGCCACGGACCTCGTGATCCGCACCCTCGCCTCCAGCGGGAGGCTCACTCCCGAGGGCGAGGTGTTCGTCGGCGAGATGGGCCGGACCGTCCGGGCCTGGCTGGACGAGCCCGTCCCCTCCGAGGCCCTGCGCCGCGGCGGGGAGGCCGCGGGACGGCACCTGACCGCCTGGCGCCGCCGCAACCCCGGACACCCCTCGCCCTCCGGCGCCGGCTAGATCGGCGGCGGGTCGAAGTCGCAGTCGAGGTTCCGCCACTCCCCCGCGACGACGGCGTCCGGGTGCTCCAAGCCGAGCGTCCTGGCGTAGGCGCTCATCGTCTCCTCGTGCACCCTGTCCGCCTCTTCCACCTCGCCGAGCTCCCGCAGCGAGACCGCGAGGTTCGCGGCGCAGGCCAGGGTCATCGGATGCTCGTCCCCGATCGTCGCGCGCAGCCGCCGCAGCGTCCCCCGGCCGAGCCTGCACGCCGACTCGACCTCGCCGAGCGCGAGCAGGTCACTGGCCAGGTTGGTGGCCACGGTGAGGGAGTAGTGGTGGTCGCGCCCGAGCTTGACCTCCAGCCCGGCCAGCGCCTTCTCGTTGGACACCCGCGCGGTCACCGCGTCGCCGCACACCCGGTGCAGCAGCGCCAGGTTCCCGCCGCAGCCGTGGTTGTAGGGGTGCTCGGGCCCGTAGGCCTTCGGGTAGCGGACGACGGTGTCGGCCGCGAGTTCCAGGGCCGATTTCAGGTCGCCCGTGCAGCGCTGTCCGTTGGCCAGGCACATCGCCGCGGCCAGGGTGTCGGGGTGGTCCAGCCCGAACAGCCGCACGGAGCGCGCGTTGACCTCCTGCGCCACTTCCAGGGCCCTGTCCAGCTCGCCCGCCCGGCGCAGCGCGATGGAGAGGTCCTTGGCCACGCGCAGCGTCAGCGGGTGCTCGGCGCCGAGTTCGTCGACGCACTTGGCGTAGGCGTCCTCACCCAGATCGCATGCCTCGGAGTACTCGCCGCAGAGGCGCACCGCGCGCGCCAGGCCCCCGAGCGCGTTGCTGACGTTGACCGCGGTGCCCCGGGCGACGTCCCCGAACCTCAGGCAGACGGTCTCGTGGAGCTCCTTCGACTTGATGTAGTCGCTGTTCAGCCCGTGGTCGAGCGCCAGGTTGTGCATCACCCGCAGCGTGTCGGGCGCCGACTCGCCGAACGCCTCCATGTGCCGTTCCAGGGAGCGCAGGTCGTGGTCCCGGGCGTCCGAGAAGTCCCCGCGCGCCCGCAGGTCGGCGCCGAGCGAGTTCAGCAGCTGCAGAGTCATCCGGTGCTTGGGGCCGACCAGAGCCTCCGTCCGCTCCATGGCCTTCAGGTTCGACTCGTAGGCGGCGCCGTACTCCCCGAGGTCCCGCAGGATGTTGCCGAACTGGCGCTTGCCCTCCAGGAGGTCGATGTCGTCCTCCCCAGAGTCGGCCGCCCACTGGTCGAGGACGCGTTCGATCAGGTGCTGCGCGAACGCGTAGTCGCCGGACAGCCGCAGGTAGCGGACGATGTTGAGGGCGAACTTGCGGACCTCGGGGTCGGTGCTCTCGGCGACGGCGGCGGGCTCCACGTGGCCGATCAGCTCCGAGTAGCGGCGCCAGCTCGCCGGCGACTCCGCGTCCTCGGGGGGCGTCGCGGCCACGAGGAGCATGTGCACCTCGCCGCGGAAGCGCGCCTGCTCCGCCGGGCTCAGCTCGTCGCGCAGCAGCGCCTGGATCAGCCGGTGCACCTGGACGGTCCGGCTCGGCGCGTCGATCTTCGCCAGCGCGTACCGGTTGACCTCCCCGAAGGCCCGCGCGAGCCGGATCGGGTTGCGCAGCAGCCCGGCCAGCGGCTGGCTGATCCCGGGCGGGGTCCGGGAGAACACCTCGCGCGGGATCGGCTCGGGGCCGAAGAACGCGCAGCACCGCAGGAGCTCGACGGCTTCGGGCACCTTCTCGGCCAGGCTGTTCACCGACAGCCGCCACGCCGCCGTCATCGACACCGGGTACTCGGTCGGCTTGCCCTCGGCCAGCAGCTGGCTGGTGCACTCGTCGAGCAGCCGCAGGTACTCCGTGACGGACATGCCCGTCTCGGCCTGCAACGCCCCGGCCTGCTCCAGGGCGAGCGGCAGGTCCCCGAGCTCGTGGGCGAGGCGGTTCGCGTCCTCCTCGCCGATCGCGCGCGGGACGCGCTTGTTGAGGAACGCGACGCTCTCGTCGCGGCTGAACACGTTGACCTGGACGGTGTGGCCGACGCCCTCCCACCGCGGGTTGCGCGAGGTGACCAGGACGTGCCCCTGCCCCTGGCCCTGGGGCAGCAGGTCCTGGAGGTCCTCGGGCTGGTCGGCGTTGTCGAAGATGAGCAGCCAGCGGCGGTACGGCTCCCCGCGGCGCAGCGCCTCGAGGACGTCGTTGGCCGCGTCCTCGACGCCCCGGGCCGTGGCGGAGGTCAGGCCGAGCTTGGGCGCCAGCGCCGCCAGCGCCGGCCGCACCAGGGACGGCTGGTCGGCCGGAACCCACCACACCACGTCGTAGTCGACGGAGAACCGGTGCGCGAACTCCACCGCCATCTGGGTCTTGCCCACGCCGCCGAGCCCGTGCAGGGCGTGCGGGAGCACGGCGGTGACCTGGCCGGAGATGCCCGCCTTCAGCTTGGTGAGCAGCTCCTCGCGTCCCGTGAAGTTCTTGTTCCGCGGCGGGATCTTGCCCCAGACCGCCGGGGCCGTCTCCGGGAGCGACACGCGTCCACCTCCGCATTTCGCCGATCACCACATGGCCAGAGCGCTTCGCCGGCATGCGCACTTAGCTACCGTATTATCCCAATTCAGTCAGGGGGGGAATAGGTCACGCGTCACAGATCCGGACCGCACCCGTTTCTGCGATCCCTCTTTTCGGTCCGGCCAATTCGCCCGTTCTGACTGCACTATAAAAGCGCGACGGCGGCCGGGAGCGGCATGGCCAAAGCAGGATTCTTCTGTAATCATTGAAATCAGCCGCCCATGCACGGACAACCCTGTACTGTGCGCCTGCCACCCGCCAGGCGGCGTGACCCGCCCGAGGAGAATCCATGCAGCAGGAACCCGCTCTCCACGGCGACCTGATCGACGTGTCCGGACTCTCGCTCCGCGAACTCGACGACGTGCTCGGCGAGTCGGCCATCGAACTGGCCCTGCGCGAGATCCTCGACCCCAGCCGCGGAGAGATCGCCTCCGCCGGCTTCGAGAGCAAGCTCGGCTGACCCACGGCCGCCGGCCCCGCGGCGTCTCCGGCGCGGGGCACGGCCTCGGGCGTGCGGACGTTGAACGTCCAGGACCCGGATCCGACCTCGTA